>JACZJL010000105.1 GCA_014860585.1 Bacteroidales bacterium
GAACCCAAATTAAAGCATGAAGTGGAAGAAATCCTGCAACGACTGGGGTTGACCGCTTCGGATGCAATTGACCTGTTCTACCGGCAGATTCGTCAGAACAAAGGAATTCCTTTTCAGGTGAAAATTCCTAACGCAACAACCAGAAAAACCATGCAGGAAACCGATGAAGGCAAAAACCTGGTTTTGTGTGATAGTGCTGATGATTTGTTTACCGACTTATTATCGGAACCAAAAACAAAAAAGCAAAACCTGAAAAGATTTGCAGGCTAAATTGATCAGGCCGATCTGGCTTTGATGCAACAGACAATTGCAAATGGGTGCGAAAAAATTGAATAAATCATACAAAAATTGAAAAATAAGGTAAATCATAATACTATGGAACAATTAATAAATCGAATTACAATTGACCCTGATATTTGCCACGGGAAACCGATAATCAGGGGAATGAGATACCCAGTTGAAAATATGCTCGAATTGCTGGCTTCGGGAATGACCATTGAAGAATTGCTGGAAGACTATCCTGATTTGGAAAGGGATGATTTTCTGGCATGCATTGCTTACGCAGCAAAACTTTCGCAGGTAAAAAGTATTTACACCCTGGCTTCATGAAATTTTTAATTGACGCTCAGTTGCCTAAAAGCCTGTCCGAATTTTTTACCCGGAAAGGATTTGATTCAATGCATACACTGGATTTGCCTAAGAAAAACAGGACAAGTGATACTGAGATAATTCAACTTGTTACTGACGAAAATCGTATTGTTGTAACTAAAGATGTTGATTTTTTAAATTCTCACATGATCTCCAGATTACCAGAAAAATTAATCATGGTTAAAACAGGAAATATCTCAAACAGACAACTCATCGAGATTTTTGATAGAAACCTTGATTTAATAACCGGATTGATAAAGTATAGCAACTTAGTTGAAGTAAATCAGCATTACGTTGCCGGAAGTAAATAGTGACATTAAACAACTCAAAAACAATGACATAACAACACTAAAATAAATAATAAAAAGCGTTAGCTTTTATTCTTGCTTTAGAAAATCGCCAATTTTCAAACGAGAACAAGACTTAAAAGTAACACGCTCACGCCACAGGCGTGGGCTGTTTCTATTTGTTCTCGTGGGTGTTTGGCGATACCTCTAAGGCGGATAGGTTACAGTTCCCACGCTTTTTTTGTGAGACTATGATTTTGTGAGCTTCTGGGCGAAACGAAATCATCAAGTCGAACAAATCCCGAGAGCGTAGCGATTCGGGATCCAATTCACTAAATGCCTTTCGGGGGCTGGGGGCAAACATTAAAACCTATTTTTTTATGAAAAAATTTACTCTGCTCTCCGGGTTGCTGATTCTTGCAACCCTTGTCCTCGCACAGGCGCCGCAAGCCTTTAAATACCAGGCGGTAGCGCGAAATTCCAGCGGTGAACCGCTGGAAAATCAGGCAATCTCGGTACAGATTTCCATCCTTGCCGGAAATCCTTCCGGAATGGTGGTTTACAGCGAAAGACATCTGTCAGCCACTAACAGCCTTGGTCTATTCGACCTTGAAATCGGCAACCCGGATGAGGTTGTATCGGGAACTTTTGCAGAAATTAACTGGGCCGCTGATTCTTATTTCCTGAAACTGGAGTTGGATGAAACCGGTGGTTTAAATTACCAGTTAATGGGGGTTTCACAACTGCTTTCGGTACCTTATGCCCTGTTTTCGGAAAATACCGCAAACAATGACGATGCCGATGCCGACCCGGCCAACGAGTTGCAAACCATAACCAAAGACGGGCAAACCGTAATGCTTTCCAATGGCGGCGGTTCTTTTATTGATGAAACCGAAGATGCCGATGCCGACCCAACAAACGAATTGCAAAACCTGACTCAAAACGGACTTGAAGTTGCTCTTTCGCAAGGTGGCGGAACCGTTTCGGTTGCCGACAACGACAATGAACCTGCCAACGAACTCCAACAGGTAACAAGAGTTGGAAATGAGGTAACCTTATCGCAAAACGGCGGAACTTTTACTGTCGATGATGCCGATGCCAATCCCACCAACGAACTCCAAAGCCTGGCCAACACCAAAAACGGTAACCTGGTATCGCTCGAAATAACAGGCGGGACGGGTACAACCCTCGATGTTTCAGATGATGATTCCGATCCGGTAAACGAATTGCAAACCCTTACCCATAATGGGTTGGAAGTAACTTTATCGCAGGGCGGCGGAACCATTAATGTGGCTGATAACGACAATGATGCTGCCAATGAACTTCAGCAAGTGAGCAGGGTCGGAAGTGATGTAACACTTTCCATAAACGGCGGTTCCTTTTCAGTTAATGATGCCGATGCCAACCCAGCTAACGAATTACAGTCGATATCCAAGGCAGGCAACATTATATCGCTTTCCCAGAACGGAGGATCGGTTATTGATGACAACACCACTTATCAGGCCGGTTCCGGACTGACTCTCAATGGTACTACCTTTAATTCTGTCTGGACAGAGAACAGTGGTAATATATCAAACAACAACAGTGGGAAAGTTGGTATTGGAACCACCGATCCTGCTCCATCTGCTGTTCTTGAAGTTTCAAGCACCACCAACGGGGTGCTGCTGCCTCGTTTAACTTATGATCAGCAAAATGCAATTGCAAATCCTGCTGAAGGACTTATGATATTTTGCCTTGATTGCGGAAACAATGGATCTTTAAGTGTGTATTCTAATGGTGCCTGGAGGACTTTTACTGAATGTGATGTACCTGAAACTATGCCAATGCAGAATACAGTTACTCCTGGGAAGGTCATTTGGAAATGGGAGGCAGTTCCGGGGGCTTCCGGTTACCGGTGGGGCATATCAACGAACTATGGAGCAACATTTGATATGGGAATGGAAACATCAAAAACTGAGGCAGGAATTGAATGTGACACCAATTATATTCGATATGTATGGGTTTACAATAACTGTGGTTTATCTGAAAAAACCATTTTGTCCCAGACAATTTCAGGTAATTTTCCTTTATCACCTGCGGAAGGAATTCACGATCCGGCACAAACCTCTATTGTCTGGAACTGGGATACTGTTAACGATGCAACCGGATATAAATGGAACACTATAGATGACTTTGAAACTGCGATTGATTTGGGTATCAACAATACAAATACAGAAACAGGACTTAACGCAGGAACATTCTATGTAAGATATGTCTGGGCTTATAATGGCTGTGGTACCTCTGAGGCAACCGCAATTTCAAGTCAAACACTAACTTTTGCAATCGGTCAAAATTATGGTGGTGGAATAATTTTCTATCTCGATGAGACTCAATTTCACGGCTTAGTGGCTGCTAATACTGATCAAAGCAGTGGAATTTCATGGGGATGTAACAATACAAATATTCCTGGTACTTCAACTGATATTGGTAAAGGAGATGAAAACACAATATTAATAGTAAGTGGATGCATCGAAAATGGCGCAGCTCGTCTCTGTAATGATTTGGAGTTAAATGGATACAGCGACTGGTTTCTACCTTCAAAAGACGAACTCAACCAAATGTACATTCAAAGGTTAGTTATTGGAGGTTTTAATGTTTCAGCGCAATCTGGTTATTGGAGTTCTTCTCAATATGGTTCACAATCAAACGCTGCATGGATGCAATATTTTAATACTGGAACTCAGTCCGGTGCATATTCTAAGTCGAATTTAACCAGTGTACGTGCAATTCGTGCATTTTAGCTTTTTAAAATTAGCTTATGATTTACAACGCTATCAAAATGAAAAAATTGACCTATATTTTATTTGTTCTACATTTTTCTTATTTATCATTAAGTATTAACGCACAGCAGGTAATCGCCACTGCCGGCGGCTATTACGAAAGCGATAACATCTCCTTAAACTGGACTTTGGGCGAGTCTGTCACAGAAACATTTTCGGGTGGCGGAGTTATCTTAACCCAGGGTTTCCAGCAACCGTACAATTTTTACATTGCGCAGTTGCTCAACATTCCTGCCGGCTGGAGCGGGATTTCAAGCTATGTTGAGCCGGTGAACAAGAGCGTGGAGGGCATGTTTGCACCTTATGCTAATGAGTTTATTATTCTATCCACAATGAACGGGTTTTATTATCCGGCCGGAGGCGTCAACACCATTGGCACCTGGAGCAATGCCACCGGTTACCAGATCAAAACCGGCGCTGCCATCGAAATGGAAATGGTAGGGAAGAAACTCAGCAATCACACCATCCAGATCGAAGGCGGCTGGAACCTTATTCCTGTGCTGTCTTCCTGCGATGTGGCCACGGATCAACTGTTTGCCGGCCTTAGCGGTTTTCAGATCATCAAGGAGGTAGCCGGGGTTGGGTTGTACTGGCCACAGCATGGCATCAATACCTTGCCGGCACTGCAACCGGGAAAAGCTTACTGGGTCGCTTCCGGCAATGCGGGATCGGTGGAGTTTCCGGCTTGTGCAGGAAATGCCAAAGCAGGAACGCCGTCAATAAAACCGGAAAACCGTTCTCCCTGGAATGATCTCAGCTACACGGCTGTTTCCCACGCCATTGCCATTCCGGCAGGCGCACTCGTAAACAGTGGGATCAGTCAGGGTGATATCATTGGTGTTTTCACCACCGATGGAATTTGCGCCGGAAGGGCAGATGTAATGGAAATCAACTCCGGCATTGCCCTAACCGCTTTTGCCAATGATGAAACAACAGCGGCAAAAGACGGATTTGATGCAGGCGAGCCCCTTCAGTTTAAGCTGTGGAGCATTGCGGAAGAAAAAGAAATCCAGTTGCTCCCTACCTTTGATCAAAGTTTACCCAATGCAGATGGCGCTTTTGCAGCACACGGGCTTTCAGCTATCACTGGTTTCAAGGCCTCCACAGGCGTTACGTCTCAGGAATTAGCACAATCCGTTCAGATTTATCCCAATCCATCCGCAGGTGTTGTCAACATCACAGGAATTTCGGATGGCGCTGAGATTGCCGTTTCGGATGCCAGAGGACGGGTTGTTATCAACACGCATCACAGCTCATCAGGCGTTGCCTGCATTGATCTTTCAAGTGTACCGGCCGGTGTTTATCTGGTAAAAATCCAACAGAACGGAAACACGATCTTCAGAAAACTCATTCTGCAATAATTGAGGACTATTGCCGCTTTTTAGCCCCGGACCGTCGCAAGGCGGTTTCGGGGTTTTTTCATTCTTTGGTTGGTTTGGGCTTCTTTGGGAAATTTTAGTCCACAACATTCTAATCACCTTAATTCTATGTATCTTTGCCACAAAAGATAATTGGATAAAAATCATGCAAGCAATCCGGCAAATAGTAGAAGTCACAGGCCAAACTTTGGAAATCACTTTACCTGATGATTTCAATGAAAAACAGGTGGAGGTAATTATTTTGCCTGTGGTAAAGATTGAATCTTTAGGAAAGGAGTTCTCCCACCTCAGAGGAACATTGAATCTGACAGAGGAACAATACAATGAATTTCAGGCAAACGTCAATGAATCTCGTGAAAAATGGGAAAGTCGTATTTGATTGACACCAATGCTGTGATTGATTATTTGAATAATAATCTTCCGCCACAGGCTAATCAATTGATTGATAGTTTTCAACCAAAGATTTCGATAATTTCCAGGTTAGAACTCCTTAGCTGGCATGGTGCAAATGAAAAACAACTTGAAGTACTTGCGGAGTTCATCAATTCATCAATGGTTTTTTTGTTAGAGGAAACCGTCATCCTCAAAACCATCGAAATCAGAAAAACATTCAGGTTAAAATTGCCAGATGCCATTATTGCCGCAACAGCGTTGGTTAATGAACTCATTCTACTAACCCGAAACACAAAAGACTTCAAGGATATTTCAGCGCTTGAAATTGTTAATCCCCATGAGATTTTGGCAAACTCAAAAAGACTTGAATGATGCTGGTTTAAGTTGTACCTTTGCAGAAAAATTAAGCATATGAATACGCATACATTTCAAACAAAATTGGAGAGCAATGTAATACAGCTTTTCGATATTGGTAATTTAATTGGAAAGGAAGTGATCATCTCCATAATTGAGATTCCCAAGCAAGCAAAAGTGAAGAAAAAAGGCAGATGGAATTTTCTGGGCGCTGTTAATCTAAACAATCAATTGGATAGTATTAACGTCAGAGATTTTGCCTATGAATAGCATACTAACCGATACAAATGTTCTGATTTACGCTTTTGATAAATCTTCTGTATTTCACCAAAAGGCAGTTGAACTATTAATGGGTGAAGACAATAACCTGTTTGTTACCACAAAAAATATTTCGGAGTTCTTTGCTGTTTGTTCCAAACTTAATTTTGACCTAAGTAATACACTTGGGTTTTATGCAGACATCAAAGAGAATTTTGAAATTCTGAAACCCTCTGAAAACAGCTTACAAATTTTTGAATCCTTAATAAGGAAGTACAATCCGCGGGGAAACAGAGTTTATGATATCGAGATTGTTTCGTTAATGCTGGCAAATGGCCTAAAAACAGTTGCAACTGCTAACATTGATGACTTCAGCAATGTTGACGAAATCGAAGTGATTGAGATTAAAAAATAATTGCTTTTTCCAGAAAACACCTAAATATGAAATTGAAAAAGTCATGTTACTCAAAAAAAACTATTTCGAATCTAAAGCAAGAAAGTGATGACAGATTATAGAGGGATAACAAATTTTGATGAGCTCATTGAAAGGGAGCATGGCAAAATCGGCGTCGACAGCCGTAATGAATACGAAGAAAATGCAGCCCTGTTCATCGTTGGTGAAATGTTGAAAGAAGCACGGCTTGAATCGCAACTAACACAAGAACAATTGGCCGACAAGGCGGGAATAAAAAAAAGCTACATTTCAAATATCGAGAATGCCCGAGGAAATATTCAATTGGGAACGCTAATTCGAATTTTTGAAAAAGGCTGAACAAGAAAATCGGTATTACTTTCATGTAAATCAAGACAAGTAAAGAATCTTAGTTCATTTCAGTAAATAAAAGCAGGCTATTTGTTGGGTGTCTTTTGAAGTACACGTTTGTCATAAACCGCCCAAAGACTATAGTCATCCAGGACACTCTCTTCAAAGATAAACCTCCTCATTGCTGCAAACGATTTGGGTATTCGTCCCATTCCTCTGCGGAAAATGAAGTAGTTCTGCCTTTCTCAAGGTTATCTAAAACCCGGGAAATTCCTTTCAAATTCCTCTCCCCTACCTCAGCACCGTCACCTTTGAGGTTTTCCAGCCGCTTTCGTCCAGCACTTTGATCAGGTAAATACCATTTTGAAGGATGGCAACGCTCAACTGAAAACAATCCGAATGACTTTGCTTTTCCCTGATCAGGACTTTGCCGTACAGGTCATAAATAGTAACCTCAGCAATGGGTGTGGCTGAAGTGATGGTGATCAGATCAATGTTTACCGGATTGGGATAGATATTCAGACTGTTGGAATGGACTTTGGCAATGCCGATGGCGCTGTCCACCTTGATATAATTTTCGTAAATTACCGAATCTATGCCGTAGGCATTCTCAACTACCAGTTTCACGTCAAATTCTCCCAGATCAGGATAAATTACTGTAGGAAATTGTGCTGAAGAGGTGGATGGGTTACCCCCTTCGAAATGCCAAAGCCAGGACGTTGGACTGTTGGTGGAAAGATCAGTAAAATAGACGGTTTCGCCTATGTTTACTTCGGTTTGGTCGGCCGTGAAACCGGCTACAGGTGGCAGCCCGACAAAGCTGCAACTGACAATGGCTTTCCAACCTGCTTTTGTAACCGAGTTATCGGATTGAAAACGGAAGGTAAGCGCTCCCTGTGCATTAGAAGCTTCGATAGTTCCGGGCGAGTTGGTTCCGCAATACGTGCCGATAAGTGGCGATGAAGTGCTCGTTCCATCATAAATTTTCAGCCAGTCGTAATTGCAGGAGGATTGGTATTCGACATCAAACGATACAAACTGGACAATGATGTTGGCCCCGGTAGTCTCGGGTTTAATGGTCATGATATAATTTTCGTTGTCATCATAGTTGCCGGTCTCGCCGCCGGAATCATAAAAATTACCCGAGCAAATGGTGATGGTCTGGTTGTTCATCAGGAATTCGGCATTCACTGTGATAAAATCCTGTTTTGTGATTGTATTCTGATTGCCGTTGCTGTCAGTCACCGTCAGCGTTACCGGGAATGAACCTGCAGCGGAATAAACGATATTTTGAGGGTTTTGGGATTGCGAAGTGGCAGGAGCCCCGCCGGGGAACTGCCATTGCCAGCTTGTCGGGGCGCCATAGGATTCATCCTGGAAATTTACCGCACTGCCAACCGAAATGATGTTGGACGATGCTGAAAAATCAGCAGCCAGCTCGCCGGCATCCATCTGTACATCTACGCTGACTGTGTTGTAACGGGTAACCACAACATCCTGAACTGTCACCGGGTAATGTCCCGGAGCGGTGAAGGTCAGGTCATAGGTCCCGGCTTCGAGCAACCGCTGGTAGAACCCGGTTTGAGGATCGGTAAATACGAAGGAATTATCGAAATCATGACCTACAATTGTAACTTTTGCATTCAATGGCAATCCTGTTGTGTTATTGGTAACAATGCCATTGATTCCATAGGTGCTCTGCTCAATATAGTTAAGTAAAGAACGAAAATTCCAGTTCCAGTGTGAAGGCAATTGGGAAGGTGGAAGTAATTTCGTGTCCGAAATCTCCATGGTTAACTCCCGGCAATTGTGAAAATAATTCATGTAATCCTGTCTTCCGCCGCTGATGGAGTACCAGGCATAACCGTTCGTAATCCCGTTGTCGAACTCGTTCATGTAATTGGCAGGCGAATAAAGGTGCACGGTATCGACGTACTGGCGGCAAACATAAATCCACCAGTCATCATCAGCGTGTAAGGTGGGCCATGTATCCCAGGGATAATTCAGCACCTCCTCGCCACCATGGGTATTGCCCGACATCACGAAATGATTATCTTCGGCCAGTTGCATGAAAGCAATCGTCTCAGGTTGCCATGCGTTGCCATCGGGATGGGGTCCGTCTTCGGGGTCTGGATAATTGCGGTTTAAATCAATATCATTGGCATTGTATCGCTGAGCTCCATTCACTGTATTATTTCCGCCGTGATAAGTTCCATCTGGATTGGAAGCCGGGTTAATCCATATCTCGGCATTGTCGAGTAAGTAGGTGACTTTTGGGTCGGTGCCGTAATTTTCGAGCAAATAATCGATCAACCGCAACAACAGTATATAACCGGTTGTTTCATCGCCATGAATAGTGCCGGTGTAAAGAAACTGAGGTTCCGCTTCCCTTGTGCTGACATTTTTCGAAATTTTAGCCATCATCAATTGCCTACCCTGCACTGACTGACCAATGCTGAAGACTTCGCATAAAGCAGGGTAATCTGTTGCATACTGGTTCATCATATCCAGATACGCCGTGTAAGTCGGGTAAAAATCCCATTCGGTAATTTCTCGGATATTCACCTCGTCGAGCATTTTCGGGTTTTTGATCAATTCGCCGGGCTTGGGTAAAAGTTCATACGCAAGCTCCTCTTTCAAAAAGCCTGCAAATTCACTTTTGTTGGCATAGGCAAAAACAGTTTTACCTTTCACCTGATCAATTGAAATTATTCTCGATAGTGTTACCAAATCAGCACTTTCAGCATCGAACCGGAAATAAATTTCGCCTCTTGATCCGAAAATCTCATCAATAGTTTGTGAGATTTCCTGCTGTTGTGTGAAAGCCTGTTGCAGTAAAAACAAGCAAAGTAGTGCAGTTAGTAGAGATTTAAAATACATGAGAGAAAAAGTTTGAATTATTTGTTGGATGAAAATTCGTTGATTAGTTGTTGAAGTTGAAAATAGATGGCCTTGTTTACTTTAACCACCGGCAGTCTGAGGCTGTTTTCGCAGAGTCCCATGATCTGCAGGGCTGCTTTTACTCCCCCTGGACTTCCGTCTTCAAAAAGCTTTTCGATAAAGGGCAGCAGCGCGTAATGAATTTTCTGAGCATCTGCAAATTTGTGTGCCAGGCAAAGGTTCACCATCTTTGAGAACTCGGAAGGAAAAGCATTGGCAACAACAGAGATAACTCCTTCAGCGCCAAGCGCCATGAGGGGAAGCGTTAATGCGTCGTCCCCGGAAATTACTGTGAAATCCTCAGGTTTACCGCGAAGTATTTCCATTATCTGGGAAAAGTTACCCGAGGCTTCTTTAATAGCAACAATATTATCCACCTCTTTAGCAAGTTGCACGGTGGTTTCGGCTTTCATATTGGTTCCCGTGCGACCCGGAACATTGTAAAGAATGATCGGAACCGGACAAACGCTGGCAATGGTAGTATAATGATAAAAGATTCCCTTCTGCTGGGGCTTGTTGTAATAGGGGCAAACGGAAAGAATTCCGTCAATCCCATCAAACGACATATTTTTGATCCTGTTCACGATTTCCTGTGTATTGTTTCCGCCAACACCGATAACAACCGGTAACCGTTTATTGCAGGTCTCAATCACAAATTCAATCACGGCGTTCCGCTCGTCATCCGACATGGTGGACGATTCGCCTGTAGTTCCCAGTACAACCAAATAGTTCACACCACCACCGATAACATGCTCAACCATCTTCTCAAGTGAAGTAAAATCAATTGTTCCGTATTTGTGAAACGGCGTCACCAGCGCTACTCCCGTACCTTTAAACTTGTGCTCCATATTTATTTGGTATTGATTGTTCGAAGATAGTTAACCACCGTTTCAAAAAAGGTTTTGTTGCTCATTTCTTCGGGTTTTTTGATCATAAAATCAAAAACATCAATCATGTTTTCCCTGAATCGTCCTGTTTTGAAGTTGGCATGTGAGCAACCTGAGATGTAATCGAGAGAGAGGTAGTCCACCGGACTCAGGTCAACCAAAAGATCAAATTCTTCATTTATAAACCGTTCGACGATTGGCTTTTTGCAAATCCCCAAAAAATTGAGTTCTTTTTTTGTAAAAATATCCATCTTAAGCTTGGCCAGGTAGTAATTCGGAATCACTTTATCAGGGATAAAACCAATGATTTTCACATCCTTTCCTGCCTGGATCAATTTGGACGAAATTGAATTGATATACTGGTATTCCTCCTCGCTTTCGAGCGAAAAAATGATCCCGATGCTGCTTGCCTGCGCAAGATTGACCACCTTTTTTGTCCTGGTAAATGTCTTTAATTCCCTTTGGATAAGGAAACGGATGATGTATGATCGGATAAAATGAAGCATCAGAAAATTGAATTCCAAAATGAACCTCAAAAGTATAAAACTATTTTGAGTGGGAGTTAAATTTTTCATTCTAAGAGGTGAAGCAAGTCTGGAAACCAATGACGAAAAAAATGGCCGGGCAGGCAGGATAGGACAGAAGAAAAGTATGGAAAAAAATGGTTATTTTTACGGAAAAAATTTCGCTATGAAAATCTTACCTGTTGAGCTGATAAGAGAAGCAGATGCCTATACCATTAAAAACGAGCCCATTGCATCCATTGACCTGATGGAACGGGCAGCAACACAATGTTACAAATGGATCAGGAAAAGGGTTGACCGGGCAAAGATGATCAATATTTTTTGCGGACCGGGAAATAACGGAGGCGACGGGCTGGTGGTTGCCAGGCTCTTAACCAGAAATGGTTTTAAAGTTAAAACCTTTATCCTGTTGTTTTCAGAAAAATTTTCTGACGACTTTGCAATCAACCTTCAAAGGCTCGAAAGCGCTGGAGAAACTGAAATAATTAAGTTAAAAGAGCATGAGGCTTTACCTGAAATCATGGCCGGGAGTATGGTGATTGATGCCATTTTCGGATCGGGATTGTCGAAACCGGTCACGGGTTTCCCGGCAAAAGTGATTCAGCACATCAACCGTAGCTTAGTTACAACCATCTCCATTGATATCCCATCCGGACTTTTTACCGATAATCATTCTGCAACTAATGGCGGAGCAATCATTGAAGCTGATTTCACGCTGACTTTTCAATTCCCGAAACTATCCTTTTTATTTCCTGAAAATGAACAGTTTGTTGGAAAATGGCATGTATTGCCGATCGGCCTGTCAGAAGAATTTACTGAAAAATTGGCGCTGAACAATTTTACTGTTGATCGGGAAGATGCAATTTCGAGGTTGAGAACCCGCAGCCGTGTTGCGCATAAAGGGCATTTTGGACATGCTCTCTTTATAGCCGGCGGATACGGAAAAATGGGCGCTGCAGTGCTGGGGGCCAAAGCAGTTCTGAGGGCTGGCGCCGGTTTGGTTACCGCTCATATACCAAAATCAGGCTATTCCATCTTACAAACTTCTGCACCCGAAGCCATGGTGAGCATTGATGAAAATGAGCTACATTTCAGCAAGCATCCTGATCTTTCTCCATACAATGCAATTGGATTAGGCCCCGGATTGGGTGTTGCAAAAGAAACACAACAGGCTGTGAAATTGCTCATTCAGAATACAGGGGTTCCATTGCTTCTTGATGCGGATGCTTTAAATATCCTTGCTGAAAACAAAACCTGGATTTCATTTTTACCTCAAAAAAGTATATTAACACCCCATCCAAAAGAATTTGAGCGCCTGTTCGGGAAAACCCACAACGAATTTGAACGCAATAAGCAGCAGCGAGAATTTTCGGTTTTGCATCATGTTTATATTGTGCTTAAAGGCGCCAACACCTGCATTTCTACCCCGGAGGGAAAATGTTTTTTCAACACCACCGGCAACCCGGGGATGGCCACAGGTGGCAGTGGTGATGTGCTGACAGGAATTATTCTTGGGCTGCTGGCGCAGAATTATCACCCTCAGCAAGCTTGTATACTCGGTGTTTACCTGCATGGCCTTGCCGGCGACATGGCAGCAAGGAAATACTCCCGGGAAGCCATGATCGCAGGTGATATCATTGGATCATTGGGAAAATCATTTTTAAAGCTGAGGAAGTTTTAATCGGCTGATTAAACAATGGTAATTAGACTTAATATTTCTATTGATGAATTTTCATTTCAGGTAATCATTCACAGCTTTTGAAATGCCTTTCTTTACCTGGCTCCATGTTTGACCTTTTAAACTCACCGGTGCCTCACTATCTTCAGCTTCACTAAAGTAAGTTATGGCATGCGGAATGCTAATAGCAAGCATCTGGTTTGGAAATTTCTGTTTGTGCCAATCCATGAGTTGTTGCAAAGGGAAATGTTTCAGCAATTCGAACAATTCCAAAAATCCTTTTTATTAGCTCTACCTAAGATAGCCTGGATTTTCATCGCTGAAATATCACCTATGCTGCATAATCTGATACCATCTTCAACTTCAACAGGTGAAATATTTCCATGAGGAAAATGAACAAAATCCACCTTTACATTTCCAATGAAACAAAAAATCCCAACACTTGAATGTACAACTCTAAGATTGAACTTTTCTCCGAATACTGGCTCCAACTTTTGTACGATGAATTGTTGGTCAAATTTCTCATGAGAAAATAAATCAAGATCAATAGAAGTACGATGGCCAAAACGCAGTGAAAGTGCGGTACCTCCGACCAGATAAAACTGCTTAAGTGATGGTAATTCCATCAGCTTCTTTAATAAGGAAAAAGTGTTGGGGTCAATTGCCTTTGCTTGTAACATCTAAATTCACTTATTGGTAAATCAAATAAGGCGCTTACAAATTGAAGGGTATGTTCAGACAGAAACTTTGCATTCATTAAAACTTTTGTAACTTTCAAGTCTCCATAATATCGGCGACATGTACGAATGTCCTCCACATCACCACGATCAAAAACCCGCTCAATCACAAAATTGGCTCTTTTATCAACATCTAAGTTGTCAAAATTGATGTCCCAAAAAATACGCTTGTCAAATTGTGGTTTTGAGAGTTTTTCCATGGTGCAAAATTACTAATCCTGATTGAAATAACCCCCGGCCGACTAAAAATTATTACTAATCGCTTACCTTCCAGGGCCTATTTACGTATCTTCGCCGCTCAAAAAAAATTAAGTTCACATGAACAGCACTGATCAATTCAAAGTACTTGCCGAACAATTTGGCGATTTCAGAATACTTCGTTACCAGGTTCCCGGCTTTGAGCAACTGCCATTGAAAAAGAAAGAGTTGCTGTATTACCTTTACGAGGCTGCCCTTGCCGGACGCGATATCATCTGGGATCAAAACTACCGGTACAATCTCTTAATTCGCCGAACGCTTGAGCAAATCGTAAACCATTACCAGGGTGACCGAAATTGCGGGAAATGGGAAAAATTCATGATTTATGTGAAACGGGTCTGGTTTTCCAACGGCATCCATCATCACAACTCAATGGATAAATTCGTACCGGAAATTTCAACCGGCTACTTCCGGGAACTGATCGGCTGTATCCCTTTTGAAGATTTTGCTGAATATTTTGTGAACCCGGATGAGTTCACCGAAAAAATCATCCCTCTAATTTTCGACCCACAAATCGATAGCAAAAGGGTGTCGCTGGAAAGTGGAGTTGATTTGATTACTGCTTCGGCCAACAATTTTTATGAAGGGTTGACTCAAACTGAAGTAGAGGCGTTTTACGCCAAAATGGTCATACCCGGAGAGCAGAAACCCATTTCTTATGGTCTGAATTCAAAATTGGTCAAAGAGAACGACAGCATAGTTGAAAAAGTTTGGGCAGTTGGTGGAATGTACACTCAAGCGATGGATCAAATTGTTGTCTGGCTTGAAAAAGCTTTATCAGTGGCTGAGTCGCCAACCCAGGAGGCCGCGTTGAAAAAACTGGTTGAATTCTATCAAACCGGCGACCTGAAGTTGTTCGATGAATATTGTATCCTGTGGTTAAATGATGTGGCATCGGATGTGGATGTGGTTAATGGTTTCATCGAAGTATACGGTGACCCGCTTGGGCGGAAGGCCACTTTTGAGTCGGTGGTTTCAATCCGTGACCCGGAAGCAACCCGACGCGCCAGAATCATTAGCGAGAATGCACAATGGTTCGAAGACAATTCTCCTATTCCGGTAGAATACAAAAAAGAAGTGGTGACCGGCATATCAGCGCGGGGCATTCATGTTGTTGTGGAATCAGGTGATTGTTCACCGGCCTCTCCTATTGGCATTAACCTGCCAAATGCTGACTGGATAAGGGCGGAACACGGATCGAAGTCGGTTTCGCTGATCAATATTATGTCCGCTTACAATGAAGCCTCCAAAGAATCAGGGGCACTCGAGGAGTTTTCCTGGTCGGAAAAGGAAGTGGAAATCGCCAGAAAATGGGGAAGCATTGCCACCGTTTTGCATGTTGACTTACATGAAATTATTGGGCATGGATCAGGAACGCTTAAAAAAGGTGTACCTTCCGACGCCCTGAAAAATTATGCCTCAACCATCGAGGAAGCGCGCGCCGACCTGTTTGCCCTTTATTTTGCCATTGACCCAAAACTTCTGGAACTTGGTCTGATGCCTGAACTTGAAGTGGGATACGCCGAATACAATTCATTCATCACCGGAGGATTAATGACTCAACTGGTTAGGGTTGAACCTGGCAAAAATATCGAAGAATCGCACATGCGCAACCGCCAATTGATCGCCGGATGGGTCTATGAAAAAGGTTTACCTGAAAATGTGATCGAGAAAAAAAACCGTGACGGAAAAACCTTTTTCGTGATCAACGATTATCAGAAACTCAGAGCATTGTTTGGACAATTATTATATGATATTCAACGTATTAAATCAGAAGGTGATCTGGTAGGCGCCAAACAACTGGTCGAAAATTATGGGGTAAAAGTTGATCCGGCACTTCATGATGAAGTGTTAAAAAGATGGAAGGAACTTAAGATTGCTACTTACTCGGGATTCATCAATCCAAAATTATCACCGGTTTACAAAAATGGTAAAATTGATGAAGTAAACATCAGTTATCCGTATTATTTCGATGAACAAATGCTCGAATATGCAGAAAATTACGTCTTTTTACCCCTCATAAACTAACCTTCCATTTGATTGTCCTTTTACCTGAAACCCTTTGCTCACGGACAATGGCAATGATAAACCAATAATTTGTTCTTTCATGTTACTTGTTAATTGTAAATGTTGTTCTATATTTGCACCCTCAAAATTTTAAGGTAATCTAATTTGAAGTAATTATTATTCAAAATCAATTTACACATGCAAAACAAAGGATTTATCAAGGGCATTGCCATTCTGTTTGCTCTGGTTTGTTTGTTTCACTTATCCTTTACCTTTGTTACATCAAGGGTTGAGAAGAAAGCAAGTGCATATGCACACAGTGCTGAAACAAATAGATTGGCCAGTGTTCTTACGGGGGGTGATGTGGCCAGGCAGCAATATGTTTACGACTCCATATCAAGAGCCAGAGAAACCTACTTCCTTGACTCCATGTCGGGTCAGGTAGTTTACAATATTCTGCTCAGAAAATATACCTTCAGGGAAGTAAAAGAACGCGAACTGAACCTGGGTCTCGACCTTAAAGGCGGGATGAACGTCACTCTTCAGGTTGCAGTTGCTGATATTATTGTTGCCTTATCAGGCAACAGCCAGAATCCGACTTTCCAGCAGGCCATCGAATTGGCAAAGTTGAAAGAAAGATCAAGTCAGGATGATTTCGTTACATTGTTTGGAGACGCTATTGAGGAGATTGATCCCAATTTCCAGCTGGCATCCATTTTCATGGCCGAATTCAAAGACCAGATCACGTTTAACTCAACCAATGCCGATGTTTTAAATGTGCTTAGCATTGAAACTGATCAGGCCATTGACCGCACCTTTAATATTCTTCGTTCACGTATTGACAGGTTTGGAGTAACACAACCCAACATTCAGCGCCTTCAAACTGCCGGCAGGATTTTGGTAGAGCTTCCGGGGATCAAGGAGCCGGAACGTGTCAGAAAATTGCTGCAGGGAACTGCCCAGTTGGAATTCTGGGAAACCTACACTTTTCCTGAAGTTTACACTTATTTTGAAACTGCTGACCAAAAACTGATCAGTGTGCTGAATTTGGCAGAAGTTGATACTGAAACCGATGAAACTTCAGAAACCAATGAAGCAGAAGCAGCTCAACCCACTTCGTCAGATACACTGGTCACTCCTGAAGACAATACTGACAGCATACAGGATACGTTGAGCTCAAAATTACTTGATGAAATTGGAGAAACAACTGCTGATCAGGAATCGAAATCAGTCGAAGAAATTGCCAAGACTAATCCATTGTTTGCTTATTTACGGCCAAACTTACAACAAACTGAAAGCGGGGGCTGGCAACCGGCCAACACTGCCACTGTTGGGTTTGCTGAAATCAAGGATACCGCCAGAATTAACGATTATCTGAGGAGAGTTGATGAAATTTTCCCGAGAAACCTCAAGCTTGCATGGAAGATAAAACCTGAAAAATGGGCGCCCGGACTACTTGAACTTGTTGCGCTGAAGGTTACATCACGCGATGGAACACCGCCACTTGACGGGGGTGTGATTGTTGACGCACGTCAGGATTTTGAACCCACCAGTGGAAGAGTTGAGGTTACCATGACCATGAACTCGGAAGGTGCAAGAATCTGGCGCAGGCTTACCGGTGACAATATTGGTCGACAGGTCGCCATTGTGCTTGATGATTATGTGTATTCAGCGCCCAATGTTAATGACGAAATCCCCAGCGGCCGCTCATCCATCACCGGAAATTTTGAAGTGGCAGAAGCTCAGGATTTGGCAAACATCCTCAAAGCCGGTAAACTTCCTGCACCCGCAAGAATTGTTGAAGAAGCTGTTGTTGGCCCTTCACTCGGGCAAGTTGCTGTTACCAATGGCCTCACCTCATTTATTATCGCATTTTTCCTCGTACTGATCTACATGATCCTTTACTATAACAGAGCCGGCTGGGTTGCTGACCTTGCATTGCTTGTCAATATCCTTTTCATTTTCGGGATACTTGCCTCATTGGGAGCTGTTCTTACACTGCCCGGTATTGCCGGTATCGTTCTTACACTCGGTATGGCTGTGGATGCCAACGTGATCATTTTTGAGCGCGTGAAAGAGGAGGTCAGGGCAGGTAAAGGGATGAAGTTAGCCATCAGCGATGGTTTTAAAAATGCTTATTCAGCCATCATCGACGGTAACGTTACCACTCTGCTTACAGCCATTGTACTCTATACGTTTGGAACCGGACCTGTCCAGGGTTTTGCGACTACGCTGATTATCGGTATTCTTTCATCATTGTTCACGGCAATTCTTATTTCAAGAATCATTTTTGATCATTTTCTGTCAAAAAACAAAGCAATTGCTTTTGGTAACAAAATTACAATCAACGCCTTATCGTCAGTAAATATTGACTTCCTTGGAATGAGAAAAAAAGCTTACATCTTATCCGCTGCGATCATAATTATTGGTCTGGCTTCCATAGCCATCAGAGGAGTAAACTATGGTGTGGATTTCTCAGGTGGTAGAACCTATGTGATTCGTTTTGATCAACCGGTGAATACCAATGAAATAAGAGCAGCGCTCGTTGCCCCCTTTGAGCAGCAACCTGAAGTAAAAACCTTTGGCCCAAGCTCCCAGGTAAAAATCACAACCAAATACAGAATTGACGACGATTCGCCGGCAGTTGACTCTATCATCCAGCGCAAGTTGTATGAGAGTCTTTCCGTTTTTTACACCGATAAAAACTTAACTTACCAGGATTTTGTTGCTGATACGGATCAGGAAAAACTCACGGGAATTTTAAGTTCACAAAAGGTAGGACCAACTATTGCCTCCGACATCAGGAACAGGGCTGTTATGGCCGTAATTTTTGCATTGATCGTGATCTTTATTTATATCGCCATAAGATTTAAGCGTTGGCAATTCGGGCTTTCCGGTGTACTTGCCTTATTCCACGACTCATTGATCACTATTAGTTTATTCTCCATTTTTTATAACGTTTTACCCTTCAATCTTGAGATCGATCAGGCATTTATTGCTGCGCTTCTCACTATCATTGGTTACTCCATCAACGATACTGTGATCGTTTTCGACAGGATCAGGGAATACGTTTTCCTGCACCCGAAAAAGACATTGTCAACAAACATCAACGATGGATTGAACAGTACCCTTGGAAGAACCCTTAATACGGCGGGAACTACCCTCGTGGTGTTATTGGCGATTTTCATCTTTGGCGGCGAGGTGATCCGTGGATTTACCTTTGCTCTGTTTATGGGTATTTTAGTTGGAACTTATTCTTCACTTTTTGTTGCAAGTCCTATTGCCTACGATATGTTGATGAACAAGAAAAAGAAAAAAGAATTAAAATAAGAGAGACTTCATCTCATTCAAAAATTTTCAGCCCCGGCTAAAGAATTGATTCTGGTCGGGGCTTTTATTTATCTTTGCGCCGCATAATCAGCCTAATCAAACTATTTTGATCTTAGCATTTTTCAATATCAGCGGTGGGGAATTGTTTATCATTGTCCTGGTGATTTTCCTCATTTTTGGACCGGACAAAATTCCTGAGATCGCCAGGTGGATGGGTAAAGGGATCAATCAAATCAAGCGTGCCACCAGCGAAATCAGAGACGAAATCGATCGCGAAACCGGGGACATCAGAAAAACAACCCAAAACATTAAACAGGAACTGAATGAGGAGTTCCGGCAATTAAATCCTGACGTTAATCCGGAAAAGTTTAAAAAAACGCCATCAGTTGCAACTGAAAAGGAAGAAATAAATGAAACGTACACCGACCCATACAATTTAGACCAGGTTCCGGACAAGCCTGATAAAAAAATTGATAACAGCATTGTGTAATGCCCCTGG
>JACZJL010000106.1 GCA_014860585.1 Bacteroidales bacterium
TTCCGTGAATGATCTTCCTGCTTTCATTGCGGTAAGATTGAGATTGACTATCTCTTCCCCTTTACGGCCGAAAAGCTGACGGATGGCATTTTCCAGCAATTTGTAGTCAATGTTGATGAAAGGCGAAGCGGCGCCAAGAACCACCATATTGGCCGATTTTGAGGAACCGGATTCTTTGGCAATGTGATCGGCATCAAGTGCGATGTTATGTGGCAATCTCCGGATTTCAGCCATCAGGGCATCGCGGTCAGGATAGTTGGGAATGTTGACAAAAGTGGTAGTGTTGGTGATGAGCCAACCACTGGGGGAGAGCATCGGCAGGTAGCGGAGAGACTCCATCGGCTCCACAGAAATGATCATATCGGCTTGGCCAAAAGGAATAAGGTCGGAAGCAATTTCTTTATCGGAAAGTCTCAGGTTCGACTGCACATCGCCGCCGCGCTGGCTCATGCCGTGCACTTCGGCCTGTTTAAGGTATAACCCGGCCTCAACTGCTGCCAGTCCGATAGTCGCCGCAATGGACAAAATTCCCTGTCCGCCAACTCCTGCTAAAATGATATCTATTTTCATTGTTTTCTTTTAAATTTGATTAAACGTTTTCCAACTCTTTCGTTTTGATAGCAGCTTTTGCCCGCATCCGTTTGTTGAGCGTCTGGATGCACTCGCGGCGCGGAATGATAACCGATACGCCCGGGTAATTCAGTTCCTCGAGTAAAATTTTCACATTTTCCTCATGGTTTTTTCTCAACGGCTTGAGCACCCTGATGTGTTCTTCTAAAACACCGACTCCCCTGCAAATATCTTCTATCTTACCGGTTGCAGCCGATTTTTGCCCGCCGGTCATCCCGGTAGTGGAGTTATCGGCAATGATGACGGTGATAGGTGACTTATCATTTACCGCGTCGAGCAATCCGGTGATACCGGAATGGGTAAATGTGGAATCGCCGATTACGGCTACAGCCGGTGAAAACCCGACATCGGCAGCACCTTTGGCCATAGTAATGGATGCCCCCATGTCCACACAGGTGTTGATGGCATTGTAAGGCGCCAGGGCTCCCAGGGTATAACAGCCGATATCAGCAAAAACGCGGCCTTTGGAAAATTCGCTTAATGCTTCATTCAACGCATTGTACGTGTCGCTGTGTGAGCAACCCACACACAACGAAGGGGGTCTTCCTACCACAATATCCGGAACATCCATTCCGCGATGGTCTTGTTTCCCGAGGGCAACAGCAACAATATTCGGATTCAGTTCGCCATCACGGGGCAATGTCCCATCAAGCCGGCCATTTATGTTCAATCCCTTGGACAGTAATCCTTTTAACGCCTCTTCGATCATGGGAGCGCCCTCTTCGAGTACGAGGATGCGTTCACATTCACGTTCCAGCCTGGCAATCATGTTCATCGGAAGCGGATACTGCGTAATCTTTAAAACAGGGTATGGAATGTTGCGATCGGGGAAGTTTTCCATCAGGTAATTTATAGCGATGCCACTGGCAATGATACCGAGGGACTTATCCGGAGCATCGAAATATTGGTTAAATCCTGATTTTTCGGCATCATCTTCAAACAAAGCCTGGCTTGCCAACAACCCTTTGTAACGTTTGCGGGCTATTGCGGGTAGAAGGATAAACTGTTTGAGATCGTTTGGAAGATGGATTTCGTTTTGCTGTCGTTCGGGTTTGCGCACAACAGCGGAACGTGAGTGCGCAAGACGCGTAGTGATTCTGAGCAAAACCGGAATCTGGTATTTTTCCGAAAGATCAAAACCGTAATAAACCATGTCATAGGCTTCCTGCTGGTTACTGGGTTCAAGGATGGGCATCATGGCGAATTTGCCGTAAAATCTCGAATCCTGCTCGTTTTGCGACGAGTGCATCGAAGGGTCGTCGGCGGCAACTACAACCAGACCGCCATTTGCGCCGGTCATCGCTGAGTTCACGAAAGCATCGGCAGCCACGTTCAATCCCACGTGCTTCATACAGGTCATGGCACGCTTTCCGACGTAGGAAACCCCAAGCGCGGCCTCCATTCCCGTTTTTTCGTTGGCAGCCCATGAAGCTTTGATCCCTTTTGCTGCGGCCTGTTTCGACGCCAGTACATACTCCGTGATCTCAGTAGAGGGAGTGCCCGGATAAGAAAAAATCCCAGAAATCCCCGCATCAATCGCGGCCTGTGCTATGGCCTCATCTCCCAGTAATAACAGTTTTTGCATAAATCAGATTTATTGAAGAATGGTTACAATTTTAACAAAATTTTTTTGAGGGACAAAACTACAATTTTAATCTTTGCCACTAACGCCTGTCATCCGTTTTTCCATTTTCCGGGTAAATTGTTGGTCATGAAAGCGAGAAGACAGCAAATTTTGAAATCACACGACTTCAACGTTGAAATTGCACAGAATTTCAATGGATTTACTATCAGAAGTAAATTTTGGGACAATATAAGTTGCAATAATTGGAAAACAGGTTTTTAATCGATGAAATGGACAGTTCGTCAGAATAAAGTGTTGAGTATTTCAACATTTTATTTTACCTGTGATTTAATAAAAATGAGCGCCCTTTTTTCTGGAAAGAATGCGTAAGTTTGCCGCCATTTTCACCAAAATAAATTTGAGACGGATATGAAGAAAAAGATGATGATGAACCCGAATCCGCTGGTTCAATATTTAAATAAACCATCAGAGGAGTTTACACGTGAAGATTTGATCCTTTACATCGAGGATCACAACATCGAGATGGTAAATTTCAGGTATCCAGGCCAGGATGGGAGATTGAAAACACTGAATTTTGTGATCAACAGCCGCGAGCACCTGGAGGATATTCTAACAATGGGAGAGCGCGTTGACGGCTCAAGTTTGTTTTCCCACATCGAAGCAGGATCGAGCGATCTTTATGTGGTTCCGCGCTATAAAACAGCGTTTGTGAATCCGTTCAGCGAAATCCCTGCTTTGGATATTTTGTGTTCCTATTATGACAAAGATGGCAACCACCTTGAAAGCTCGCCTGAGTATATTTTGCAAAAAGCGCAAAAAGTGTTGAAAGAGCACACCGGATATGATTTTCATGTGATGGGCGAGCTGGAGTTTTACCTGATCAGCGAAAAGCAGGAACTTTATCCTGCTGTTGACCAGAAGGGCTATCATGAGTCGGCGCCGTTTACCAAGTGGGATGATTTCAGACGTGAAGCAATGCTGGCCATTGCGCAGACCGGTGGCATGTTGAAATATGGCCACAGCGAAGTGGGGAATTTCAGTCAGGGTGATTTTGAATACGAACAAAACGAGCTCGAGTTCAGTCCTTGCCCGCTGGATGATGCCGCAGCACAGCTTGTGATTGCCAAATGGATTTTACGTAACCTGGCTTACAAATACGGGTTCACGATCACTTTTGCACCTAAGATCACAGTTGGTAAGGCCGGAAGTGGTTTACATATCCACACCCGCCTGATGAAAGACGGCAAGAACCAGATGACTGAAAATGGAAAACTGAGCGATGCCGCCAGGCGTGCCATTGCCGGCTACCTCGAACTGGCGCCTTCACTTACAGCCTTTGGGAATACAAATCCCACCTCCTATTTCCGCCTGGTGCCGCACCAGGAAGCGCCAACGAATATCTGCTGGGGCGACCGCAACCGCTCGGTGCTGGTAAGGGTTCCTTTAGGATGGACCAGCAACAAAGATATGTATCTGGATGCCAACCCGCAGCAACCAAAAACTTCAAATAACTTTTTAGATAAACAAACGGTTGAGTTCCGGTGTCCGGATGGCTCCGCCGATATTTACCTGTTATTGGCCGGATTAACTGTGGCTGTAAGGGTTGGGCTGGAAATGGAAAATGGACTTGAATATGCAAGAAAGACGTATGTAGATGTAAACATTTTCCAGGATGAGCATAAAGAAAGGGTAAAAGACCTTAGGCAACTTCCGGCTTCATGCTGGGAATCTGCCGACCGCCTCGAAGAGCAAATGCACTATTACACCGAGCACAATGTTTTCCCCGAGGGATTAATCAAAAGCTGGGCTAAAAAGCTCAGGGTTTTCAATGACAAGTCATTGCGACAGGAAATTGCTGGTAACAAGGAGGCCATCATGAAGTTGGTGGAAACTTACTTCCATTGCGGATAAAGTTACACATGAAGTGGTTTTTCCTTATTTATTTGCATAGATAAATTAGTTTGTAACTTTGTGGCTCTTTTTTTGAGTATTGACATTTTTTGCCATTAATAATAACTAAAGTGTTTTTAAAATGAAAAACTTACTACTTGCACTTCTCGCGCTTCTGCTCCTTTCTCCTGTGTTCGGCCAGGGTTGGCGTCCGGGTGAAATGGAAATCACGGTAAACATCACTAACAAAGAGCAGGCTCAGGCGCTTTATGAACTGAAATTGAACGGAGATTTTTATGGTTCAAGTGCCCGTCTTTATGTTACTCCGTCAGAACTTGAACAACTCAAGGGTGCAGGGCTGGCTTATGAAGTGTTGATTGAAGACCTGAACCTCTATTACGAAAATTTCTGGGAAACAAAAGATGCTTATCACTCTTATGCTGAGATCATTGAACTTGCTGATAGTCTTGTGCAGCATTTCCCCAACATTTGCACCAAAATCGTTTATGGAACCTCCATGGGCGGACGGCAGCTAGCTGCCCTGAAAATCAGCAGTAATGCGATTGTTAACGAAGTTAAGCCCCAGGCAATGTTTGATGGCGGGATTCATGGCGATGAAATAGGAGGGCCTGAAAACTTGATTCGTTTTGCCCGCGACCTCTGCCTTGGCTATGGAAGCAATTCTTACATCACCAACCTGATCGATACCCGCGAAATCTGGCTATATCTGATGGTAAACCCCGACGGTCGGGTAAATATGGTTCGTTATAACAACAATGGGGTGGATTTGAACCGCGATTGCGGATATATGTGGAACGGCGAAGGCAGCAGTACAGGCGCCTTCTCGCAACTTGAATCGAAAGTGCTCAGATCGTGCCTTTTTGAAAATCAGTTTGTAGTGCATACAAGCTACCACAGCGGCACTGAATACATTTCCTGCCCATGGAGTTACCGCCCTTCCGCACCGCCAGACATGAATCATATTTTGCAATTAGCCGGTGTTTATGCGGATGTTTCAGGTTACAGCAATATCCCTTATGGTCAGGGTTATGCCGGGATGTATCCCATCAATGGCAGTACTAAAGATTCCAATTACGGCCTCATGGGATCGGTTACCTGGTCTATGGAAATTTCGATGTCAAAACAACCGCCTGCATCCCAAATTATGTTGTACTATAATTACAACAAACCGGCAATGCTGGCAATGATTGAATATGCCGGATTTGGGCTGACAGGTATAATTACCGATGCAACAACCGGAGAACCTGTTACTGCCACGGTGTTTGTGAATAATTATCTGCCAACCTATAACGATCCTGAAAACGGCGATTATCATAAATACGTCCTTCCGGGCACATACAATATTACGGTCAAAGCCAACGGGTATGCGTCCTCAACCTTTACAGGCGTGGTGGTTACTGCCAATAGTGCGACAACCACAAATTTTGCGTTGCAGCCCGAAAGCCATCAAAGTATTTACAAGATTGTTAGTTCACACATTCCAAATAATAATTTTGCTGATCCAGGTGCAACCTGGAATGTGATCGGCCCGCCAGACAATCTTTTTTATTCGATAGGTAAAACCGGCTGGATCGTTGTTGATATGCAGGATATGATTTTCGACGGCGCCGGCCCCGACATTATGGTTTTTGAGGGAGATGCTACAGCCGAAGGGTACACTTTGTATGCAGGCGTAACCATGGATGGCCCATGGCATTCGATGGGAACCGGCAGCGGAACCACAGAGTTTGATTTTGCCAACTGTGCCGTTTCCGAAGCCCGCTACTTTAAAATTCTGGACGATGGCGATGGCTCAGCAAGCGTTTCAGGCGCCGGATTTGACCTTGACGCCATCCAGGCGCTCAGCTCCGTAACCGGTCCTTACATCATCATGGAAAGCTATGTTGTTAACGATTCCAATGGCAACAACAACGGTCAGCTTGATCCAGGGGAGACGGCTACTTTCATTATTACTTTAAAAAATGTGGGAAGCGAAATTGCCCAGAATATAACCGGCTCTCTCTCCTGCTCTGACCCATACATTACAGTTTTAACCCAGACTCCGCAAACCTTTGGCAACATTGCTATCAATGGCTCTGCAACCGCTCAGTTTGTCGTGAGTGCCAGTGCTTCGGCGCCGGCAGGGCACAATGCCATGCTTGAACTGGAATATTCGGGCACAAACCTGACTGCACAGACAAAATACATCAGCATTATCTTTCCTGACTTTTGCTACCCAACGGCAAATTGTTCCTTTAGTGACGGATTTACAGGTTTTTCGCTCGAAAGCATCAGCAACATGAACAATGGTTGTTCCAACGATAACGGCATCAATGGTTACGGCGATTTTACCGATATGACTACCGAACTTGAACCGGGAAGTTCTTACACAGTAAGTTGGACAACAGGCTACAGCAACCAGCAGGCAAGTCTTTGGATTGACCTGAATGATGATAAGATTTTCACTGACAACGAACGTTTGATCACCAACTTCGCGTTGGCCAATGCAGGAACAGTTTACACAACCAGTTTTACCGTTCCTTCCGGTGTTCAGCCTGGGGCAAAAAGGCTGAGAATTCGTGCCAACTGGCAAAATTCATCATCCGACCCATGCGCCAACTTCTCGTATGGTGAAACGGAAGATTACACAGCCATTTTCCCCGGAAGCACATTAACTGCTGCTTTTAGTTCTGATGTTAATCAAGTCTGTCATGGCGGTCAGGTTCAATACTACGATCAATCCACAGGTAAGCCGACCGGCTGGGAATGGACATTTTACGGAGGGACTCCCGCCACCTCAACAGAGCAAAATCCATTGGTAACTTATGAAGTTCCGGGAAACTATGATGTTAGCCTCACTGTGACTGATGGGACAAACTCAAACACTACCAGCGCGATGGAGTGGCTGATCGTTTATGGCGATCCTGAAACACCGGACACACCGGCAGGAGAAACCTCAGTTTGTCAAAATGGCCCAAACACAACCTACACAACATCGAATGCCATGTATGCCACAGCCTGGAACTGGAACATCCAACCTGTAAATGCCGGCACAGTGATCAATAACGGACCAATTGCCGAAGTAAACTGGAACCAGACTTTTTCAGGGTCAGCATTACTGTCTGTATGTTCAGAGAATCTCTGCGGGCAAAGCAGCTATTCTGATGAGCTTGAGATTATGGTATTGCCTTTACCCGGAATGGCCGGCCCGATCAATGGCGAGAATGTGGTTTGCCAGAATGAAGTGACTGTTTATACTGTTGATTTAATTAGTGATGCTACGGACTATTCATGGGAGCTCTCGCCGTTGACGGCAGGTGTCCTTTTCGAAAATATAAATACCTGCAATGTTACGTGGGATGATTCGTATGAAGGGACAGCATACCTCAAAGTACGCGGCACGAATGATTGCGGTGAAGGACAATGGTCGCCTGTATTTGAAGTTTTAATTGAGAACTGCACCGGCATCATCAACCTTAAAGAAGATGAAGGTGTTAACATTTTCCCAAATCCGAATAAGGGCAGCTTTACGATTGAAACCAATTTTTCCGGTAAAGATCCGGTCACTGTTTCCATCTGGGATTTGCTTGGCATGAAGATTTATGAGCAAGCTAATGTTGATCCTCTTTTCTCCGTTGAGCTGAAGAATGTTGCTGACGGCGTTTATTATCTAAAAATCGAAAACGCTGACAATACCTACTTCAAAAAAATAATCCTCAGTCAGTAAACTCTTTCATCTTTTGGCAGTCTGTCTGCAAATGCCTTACTTTATAAAAAATTATCTCATCGCTGCAAGAATTTACATTCACTACATATTTTATTTTTTATCATGAAAAAGTATTTCTTTGTTTTTATCATGTTAACCTTCACGTTAACAAGCTTTTCACAGGAAAAAGTAATCATTCGTTTTTCCAACCCCGACCCCATCCTTGTAAAGCATTTTGCCACCAACAATTACGATATCGCCGCTTACAGCCCGACGGTATTTCTTGATCTGGTGGTTACCGAAGAAGAATACAACAGTTTGCTGGCTCAGGGGTATGTAGCAACCGTTATTCAAACCGAGGCCGGGATGCGGGCCAATCTGAGGGGGGATGCCGACCTGCCCGGCTATCGTTCGTATCAGGAATCGCTGGCCGAGCTTCAGCAGATGCAAATTGACCATCCGGAAATTTGTAAACTTTTTGATTTAGGCGATAGCCGCGGAAAGGAATATTACCTCGCCGGAAATAATAATTATGTCAATTACCAGCATGATATCTGGGCATTGAAGGTTTCGGATAATGTGGAACTGGATGAAGATGAGCCGGCCATTTATTACATGGGCGCCCACCATGCCCGCGAACCGCTCAGCACGGAAGTAGCTTTCTATGTGCTCAATCATATTCTCGACAATTACGGAACAAACCCTTCAATTACTGAGAATGTGAATTCAAAAGAAATCTGGTTTATCCCGGTTGTCAATCCCGACGGGCAAAAAATTGTACTGGATCAGATTGATGTCAACTGGCGCAAGAACATCCGTGATAACGACAACAATGGCCAGGTCACTTTATCGGGAGGATGGAGTTATCCTGATGGTGTTGACCCTAACCGTAATTATGGATGGCAGTTTGGCGGCCAGGGAGCAAGTTCTGATCCGGGAGAATTGACCTATCACGGTCCATCAGCGTTTTCCGAACCCGAAATTGCCGCCATGCGCGACCTGATGGCTGACCATCATTTTGTTGCAGGCATTACCTATCATACTTATAGCGAATTAGTCCTATGGCCTTATGGATACCTGGATGGAGCCACTGCTCCCGATGCCACCGCTTTGGCTGCTTTGGGAACTGCCATGGGACAATCCATTCCGAAACTCGGCTCAGGAAACTATACTCCGCAACCCTCATGGGCACTGTACCCAAGTTCTGGAACAACCGACGATTATGCCTATGGCAACCATGGAATTTTTAGCTATACCATCGAGCTCGCCACACAATTTATTCCTCCGGCAAATCAGGTTTTGGGGATTTGCCAGGACAACCTGCAGGCTGCATTGATTTTATTGAACCGGGTAAATACGTCAACTTTAACGGGTTTGGTTACAAATTCAGTAACCGGAGAACCTGTGGTTGCAGAAGTTTACGTACAAGGCATCGACAATACCGGCCTTTACAGGGAACCATACAGGAGCAATGAAGCCTTCGGAAGATACTACCGCTTGTTGCCAAACGGTAACTACACCGTTACTTTTTCAGCTTTCGGATACATTTCACAAACTTTTAATAATGTGAACATTAACAGCCAGGGACAAACGGAATTGAATGTTTCCATGGTTCAAAGCCAGATCATTACTGTTACCGGTACCGTAACCGACAGCGACACAGGTGAACCCATTGCCAATGCTTCGGTTGAAGTGCTTGGAACACCGATTGATCCGGTATATACAAACAATAACGGGGAATATACCATTGATGAAATTTTTGAAAACACCTATTCATTCAAGGTCTGGGCTGAAAACTATGCCACCTTAATCCAGCAGGTTACTGTCTCCCCGCAAAATACAGTTGCCAATTTTGAACTGACCGAAACCAATGCGGTCAGCTTTGAAGCTGGAGTTTTCCCTACAGGATGGACATTTTCGGGAAATGCCAACTGGACGATTACCAGTGCTGTTTCCTGGGACGGCCAGTATTCAGCGCGTTCAGGGGCTATTGGTAACGACCAGACCTCTCAGATGATTTACACAATGGAAGCGGCTTCGGCCGGAGAAATTTCTTTTTACAGAAAAGTATCTTCAGAGGCTGATTACGATTACCTGAGGTTTTATATCAACAACGTCCAGAAAGGCCAGTGGTCGGGCGAGGTGGCCTGGTCAGAAGTTTCTTTCCCGGTCACTGCTGGGATGAACACTTTTAAATGGGTATATGAAAAGGATGTTTTTGTCGTATCAGGGCAGGATGCTGCATGGATTGATTACATCATTTTCCCCCCTTCACCCACGGTTAACGCCAATGCAGGACCTAACGGCCAGATTTGTTCCAACGAAACTTTCACATGCCAGGGAGATGCCTCATTTTACACATCTGTTCAATGGACAACAGCCGGCGATGGCACTTTTTCCAATGCATCGATTTTAACTCCGGTTTATACCCCGGGAACCAATGATATCCTCAACGGCAGCGTTGTTTTAACACTTACTGCTTTTGATGGTACTAATTCCAGTAGCGACGGGTTGACATTGACGATTGATCAGTTACCAGCCAATGGAACCCAAATCAATGGGGTTGCTGAAGTGTGTGCAGGGAGTATTGAAATGTACAGTTGCCAGCAAATTGCTCATGCTGATGAGTACGAATGGACATTGACCCCGGCCGAAGCAGGTGTAATTCAGACACAAAACAACAATGAAGTTATTGTTGTGTGGGCTGATGGGTACACTAACACTGCTGTTCTTCAGGTAAGAGGTCTGAACGATTGCGGTTATGGCGCATATTCAGATGAATTCATTGTAACCGTAAATGATTGTACCGGTCTGAATGAAATGACTACCCCCGGATTCAGTTTATTGCCCAATCCGGCTGAAGATCATATAACCATTGCCCTTTCCGACCTTTTTTCAGGAAATCTGAATATCAGGATTTACAGCATATCAGGCACATTGCAACATGAGCAGAACACTCCGGCTTCATCAGATTTCAAGTTAGCAATTGAACTGCATGGCATGCAGTCTGGAGTTTACTTTGTTGTAATTACTGATGGAAATGATCGGGCAATCGAAAAACTTGTAATCAAATAAATAGGAGAAGAACTTATTTTGGTGTTAAATTACCTGAAAAAGTTAGGTTTTTCCAACTACTTAATTCTTAGATTAATAAATTAGTATATTTTCGCAGCCATTATTTTTAAACATCAATTCAATTCATTTTAAGGAGATAAATTTTATGAAACAGTTTCTATTTCTACTGCTCGTGCTGCTTGTTCCAACTTTTGCAATTACTGTAAAAGCTCAACAAACCCAGGCTGAAAAACCTGAAGTACAGCGAATCCACAATGGCAAGCAGATGGGGCAACTTAACCCTTTCGAAGTCCTAGATACCCGTATTGACAAAATGAAATACTGGCGTCAGGCTGCCGAACTTGGTCTAACTCCAATCGAACCTTACCACGAAGTTCCCATGGGAATTTTCAAAGGTAGCCGCATCAATGCCAAAGGTGTTGTTCGCGAAGACTCTCCGGACGTTCCTGTTACCACCGAAAACTCAACACAGAGTGAAAACTCCATTTTCATCAATCCAGAGGATCCCGATCATGTGTTGCAATCCAACAACTCTACCCAAAATCCGGTTGGCCAATTGTATGGCGCCAACTATTTCTTCTCGATGGATTTCGGGCAAACATGGGGTGGATCGGTACAAGGGGCAGGTGGCGGCAACTCAGGCGACCCAACCACTGCCATTAACCTTGATGGAAGGCAATTTGTCGGATATATCCACAACAATTACGGTCAGGGAGTTTCCTATTCTGACAACGGAACTACCTGGACTCCGGTGCTTGTAGCCAATGCATCTGGTGGGGGCATCCTAGATAAAAATCATATGTGGATCGACAACAGCCCCACAAGTCCTTATGAAGGCAATCTTTACAATGCGTGGACTGATTTTTATGGTCCAAATGACTCAGATATTGAGATTTCACGCTCCACCAATGCCGGCGTAAGCTGGTCGCCAAAAGTCAACATCAGCTCAGCCATCAATGCCGGAAGTCACAACCAGGGTGTGAATATTCAAACCGGACCTAATGGAGAGGTTTATGTTGTATGGGCTGTTTATGATGGTTGGCCGACGGATGAAAGTGTGCTGGGTTTTGCCAAATCATTTGATGGTGGCGCCACCTATCAACCCGCTACAAGAATTCTGTCAAACATTCGTGGTATCCGCAATACAACCGCAGGCAAAAACCACAGGGTAAACTCTTTTCCATCGATGACAGTAGATATCAGCGGTGGTGAAAATAATGGAAATATTTACATAGTCTGGGCAAATGTTGGCGTTCCGGGAACTAACCAGGGATCGGATGTCGATGTGTACATGATCAAATCCACCAACCAGGGACAAACATGGTCAACACCAATAAAAGTCAACCAGGATCCATCCGGTCTTGGCCGCAAGCACTATTTCCCATGGATCAGCTGTGATTCTGAAACAGGAACACTCAGTGTAGTTTATTATGATGATAGAAACGTTGGTGGCAACAAATGCGAGGTTTGGTGCTCCAATTCATTTGACGGTGGGGATACATGGGAAGATTTCCGGGTAAGCGACGTGGACTTCACTCCTGCCCCCATAGGCGGTCTTGCCGGTGGTTATATGGGCGACTATCTTGGCATTGCAGCCCGCGGTTCAAAGGTTTATCCCGTTTGGACCGACAACCGCACTGGTACTGCCATGGCCTATGTATCACCTTATGAAACCAACAACCTTCCTCGCCCGTCGGATCTGCTGGGAACGATAACATTTGAAACAGGAGAAGTACAACTCAGCTGGCAATTTGAAAGTGTTCCCGGATTCCAGTATTTTATTGTTTACCGCGACAATTTCCAGATCACCACTACAACCTCCCTGTCTTACACTGACATGCTGCCAACCTATGGCGTTTATAAATACAAGGTAACCGCCATGCATGATGACGGTGAGTCAACCGGACCAAGCACTACATTGCAGTGGGGTGATGCGCATATTGCCGTTGATCCTGAAGAGATCATCGAAAATATTCCTATGCAAAGTACCTCAACAAGGTATGTTACCATCGAAAATACCGGTCAGCTTGATCTTGTGTTTGAAGTTTCCGGCTCGACACAGCCCCTTCGAGAAACAAAAGACTATTGCATCCCATCAGGAAACTGCTCATTTGGAGATGGTCTGACGGGATTCTCCATGGGCGATATCATGAACATGAACAATGGGTGCAGCTCAGGAGCATATGGCAATTTTACCTCCATGAGCACCGAGGTTCAGATTGGAGAATCTTACAATGTCAGTATGACGACAGGGTACAGTGACCAATATGTTACTATCTGGATTGATTTTAATAAAAACGAGACTTTTGAAGCAAATGAAATGCTACTTGAAGGCTTCAACCTGGAAAATGTCGGACAGGTTTATACTGCTCAGATCACTATTCCCGATGGGGTTGAAAGTGGAGAAGCCCGCATGAGAGCCAAAGCTGAATGGCTCAATGTTCCTACTGATCCTTGCAGTGGCATGAGCTATGGCGAAACTGAAGATTATACCGTGAACGTTTCCGGTTGGATGTTTGTAACCCGTGAAACGGATACTATTGCTCCCGGTAACAATAAAATTATTGAAGTAAATTTCGATTCCAATGATCTGGAAAATGGAACCTACTATGGAAATGTAAAAGTGGAAAGCAACGACCCGGATATGCCGGAAGTTAATGTACCTGTTACACTGAATGTTGGCTCCGGATTCCCGCTTGCATTAACTGTAGTAGCCAATCCACCAACAATTTGCCTCGGAGAGTCCACTCAGCTTTTCGCTAATGTTACCGGTGGTAGTGGGGCATATACCTATTTGTGGACCTCAGATCCCATCGGTTTCACTTCAACAGAAGCCAACCCCGTGGTTAATCCCCAGGAAACAACAATTTATTATGTAGTTGTTGAGGACGGAGAAAATTCAATTAACGGCATGACTACTGTGTTTGTAAATACAGTTCCGGAGCAGGCCGCTACGCCTCAGGGTGATAATTCGGTTTGCGTTGGAACTTACCAAACTGTTTATAGTACTGAAGGAGCCCAGGGTTCTTCAACATATATCTGGACATTATTGCCTGTAAATTCGGGCACGATCGAAGGAAACGGACTGACTGCAATCGTTACCTGGGATGAAGCGTTTACTGGTGAAGCGCAGATTGTCGTTCAAGGTGTTAATTCTTGCGGAAATGGTCTGAATTCAGAGCCTTTTATGGTAACAATGCACACATTGCCACATGTTAATCTCGGTGGAGATATGGAAGTCTGTGCCAACGAATCTGTTTTGCTTGATGCAGGAAATCCTGGCGCCACCTACCTCTGGTCTACCGGTGAAACTACTCAAACCATTGTTGTTGACACAACCGGAGTTGGTATCGGCGTAGCAGATTTTTGGGTACAGGTGACTGATGGTAACGGTTGTGAAAATTCTGACAACATCTCCATCGAATTCAAAGATTGTACGGGGATATCCGATGTTTCGGATAAATGGTCATTCAACATTTATCCTAACCCTAACTCCGGGTTGTTTGAAGTGCAGCTGCAAACAATCAGAAAACAGCAAGTTAGCATTTCTGTCAATGATACCTTCGGAAAGAAAGTATTCAGCAACGATCAGGTAACCGTTAGCGGCATTTCAGCGGTATCGGTCGACCTGAGACACCTTAGTGACGGGGTTTATTTACTCCGGATTAATGGTGAAGGTATTAATGTGGTGCAAAAATTCATTATCAGCAAATAGCTGTAGATGAATTCAGTATAATATTATTAACCGGAACGGTTCGATGATCGTTCCGGTTTTTTTAATCGCTGATTATACAGCTTTTTCTGGCAACGTTTTGAACTCTTTTTGTCTAATCGATTATACACACTTAATTAATTATCAACATGAACAGAATTTACACCTGGTTTTTTTGGGCATTTTTTGCCATGGCCATTTTACCACAAACAACCTTTGCTTCAGATGAGGGTATTTTTTCACCAAGATTGATCGAAAAACTCGAATCTGCTAAAGGTGATGAAATGATCAGGATCAATATTTTTTTAAAAGAAAAATTTGATTCCCAGGAACTGATCCAAAATATAAGCACTATGCGCAAAGATGATCGCCGTGCTTATGTAATCGAAGTGTTGAAAGACTTTTCCTCCCTCACTCAAAAGGGAGTACTGTCCAAACTCAGTGATTTTGAGCAAAACAGGCAGGTAAGCGAAGTTACTTCCCTTTGGATTAACAATGTTATCAACTGCTATGCTACGCCTGAGGCCATCATGGAACTCAGCACCAGAAGCGATATTGAGCAGATTGACTACGACGAATACCGCGTTGTGCTTGATCCAAATGAGCGTAAAAATGCTTTCTTTGAAGAGGGTTATTCCGGAAATCGTGAAATTACCTGGAATGTACTGAAGGTGAATGCACAACTGGTCTGGGCGCTTGGTTATGATGGCGAGGGAGTCATCGTATCAGTCATTGATACCGGGGTAAACTACAATCACGTTGATCTGGTAAACAATGTATGGGAAAACCCTGAGTTCCCTTTTCACGGTTACAATTTTGTGAGCAATAACAACAACCCTATGGATGACCATGGCCATGGAACCCATTGTGCCGGAACGGTAGCCGGCGATGGAACTGCAGGTTCACAAACCGGTGTCGCTCCAGGTGCAACAATCATGTGCCTGAAAGTGCTGGATGCCGGGGGCGGTGGAAACGAAAGTTCCGTTTGGGCTGCAGTTCAATTCAGCGTTGAACATGGCGCAAATGTGATGAGTTTATCCCTTGGCTGGCAACACTCATGGGGACCAAACCGGACTGCTTTCCGCCAGGCTTTCGACAATGGTCTGGCTGCCGGCCTGATCGCATCCGTTGCAGCAGGTAATGAAGGAAATCAGCAAGGCTCCTATCCTATTCCTGATAATGTGAGGACACCGGGTGACTGCCCCCCACCCTGGCTGCATCCGGACCAAACTTTGACCGGTGGTATTTCGAGTGTGGTTTGTGTAGGTGCAACAAACAGCAGTGATGTTATTGCCGGCTTCTCAAGTCGCGGCCCTCTAACTTGGTCAACCATTGCTCCTTATAATGATTACGCCTACCAACCGGGTATGGGGCTTATCCGTCCAGATCTGTGTGCCCCCGGTGTTGGTATAAAATCCCTTGCACATTACAGCAACACAGGCTATGAGTCAGGATGGGACGGTACATCAATGGCTACTCCCGCCGTTGCGGGTGTTATGGCATTAATGCTGCAAAAAAACAATTTGCTCGAACCTGCCGAAATGAATCAGATCCTCGAAGAAACTGCCCTTGTGTTGCAACCAGGCAAAAACAACACCACCGGCTCCGGCCGTGTGGACGCGCTCGCAGCCGTTGAAGAAGTTACTTCTGTTGCACGACCAACCGACCTGGTTGGAGCGATTACATTCGAAACCGGTGAAGTTCAGCTCAGCTGGCAATTTGAACCTGAACCCGGATTTGAGTATTTCAAAATCTATCGTGATAATCTCCTGATCAACACTACAACGGATCTGTTTTATTCCGAAACATTGCCTGAATACGGCATTTATGAATACAAAGTGACTGCCCAGCACGAGACGGGAGAATCTAATGGACCTAAACTAACACTGCAATGGGGTGATGCCCACATTGGCGTTACTCCTGAGCAAATTGTTGCATTTATGGACATGGGAGCAACTTTAACAGAATACATCACCGTCGAAAACACTGGTCAGCTTGATCTGATCTATGAAGTGTCTTCGTCAGCCGATCCGGTTCGTAAGAATCGCGACTATTGTATTCCTACCACCAATTGCTCTTTTGGTGATGGTTTTACAGGTTTTGCGATGGGCGATATCAGCAATATGAACAGCGGCTGTAGCCCCAACGGTTACGGAGATTTTACCAATATGAGCACCGAAATTCAGGCTGGAGAAACCTATGATGTAACTTTAAAAACCGGCTACGATGACCAGTATGTTACGATCTGGATAGATTTTAACAAGAACGAGACGTTCGACCCCTCGGAGATGGTATTGAATGGATTCCTCCTGGCCAATGCCAATCAGAACTATATTGCTCAGGTCACCATTCCTGAAGGAGCAGAAAGCGGTGAAACAAGGATGAGGGCAAAAGCAAACTGGCAAAGTGCAACCACCGACCCATGCGAGAGCACAAGCTACGGCGAAACCGAGGATTATACTGTGAATGTATCAGGCTGGCTCTATGTGCAGCGCGTAACCGATACTATTGCTCCGGGCGCCTCCAAAATGATTGAAGTGCTTTTTGACTCCCAAGATTTAACTGCTGGCGTGTATTATGGCAATGTAAAAGTTGCTTCAAACGACCCTGATTTGCCGGAAGTCGATGTTCCGGTAACGCTTAATGTCGGAGGCAGTTTTCCACTTGCACTTACTGTAAATGCCAACCCGTCAGCAATTTGTCTTAATGAATCATCACAACTGACCGCCAACGTTACTGGCGGAACGGGTGCTTATACTTACCTGTGGACATCCCTGCCAGCCGGGTTCACCTCTACTTTGCCAAATCCAAGTGTTTCTCCTGACGAAACCACCGTTTATTATGTTGAAGTAAACGACGGAGAAACAACTATAAATGGAGAAACAACTGTGGTTGTCAACCATACCCCCGAAATTGCCGGGACTCCACAAGGCATTAACTCAATCTGCTGGGGCACAACCCAATCGGTTTTTACATCCTCAGGAGCCCAGGGTTCTGAATATTACATCTGGACCCTTTCACCCGCCTCAGCAGGGACAATCACAGGAACTGGATTAACCGCTACTGTTGACTGGAGTGCATTGTTTACCGGATCAGCAACAGTATCAGTAAATGGGGCAAACTCATGCGGAAATGGACAGGTATCTTTGCCGTTAAATGTAACTATACATGCACTCCCTCAGATAAACCTTGGTGATGACATGGAAGTTTGTGCCAACGAATCTGTTATGCTTGACGCAGGAAATCCCGGTGCAACCTACCTCTGGTCAACCGGTGAAACCACTCAAACCATTGTTGTTGACACAACAGGTGTTGGTATCGGTGTAGCAGATTTTTGGGTACAGGTTACCGATGTTAACAGCTGTTCCAATATCGACAACATCTCCATCGAATTCAAAGATTGCACAGGAATATCCGATGTTTCCGATAAATGGTTATTCAATATTTATCCTAACCCCAGCACCGGCGTTTTTGATGTAAGACTTCAAACCATCAGAAAACAGGATGTAAGTCTTGTTATTACAGATACTTTTGGAAAAGAGGTTTTCAGAAATAACAAGGTGACTGTTGACAGAAGTTCATCCATTGGGGTTGATCTGAGGCATCTTGCTGAAGGAGTCTATCTGCTCCGGTTAACTGGCGATGGTATCAACATGACTCAAAAGATCATCATCAACAAATAATTCATTTTTTTTAAAAAATACTTGGAGGCTGTCTCAAAAGTTTATCATTTGGATTTTCAACGGTTCGGGTTAAATCCAGACTTCTGAGACAGCTTCTTTTTTATTAAACAAGGCATTATTTTCTTCCTGGTAAATAGTAATGGCAAAAGCATGGGATAATATTTTTTTCAAAAATGAAACCCTAAAATGAAAAACGCCCAATTAGCAAGAGGTTGGGAATTGACATTGATGTTTCACACGTTTTTTTAATCATTAAAAATGTATTTTAGCAAATAAAAATTATTTTTGCCTTAATAAAATGATTCATTTCGAGTTTTAACCAAACGCAGGAGTTTAAATTTAATACCATTAACAAACGATTGAAAATGAAGTACCATTCAATACTATTTGTATTTACCCTTTTTTTCTGTCTGCTTTCCTTATCAGGAAGACCAGCACATGATAATATGTTGAAATCCTCCGGTGAACATCCGGATGAATTAGATATTTCGCCATTCCTTAAAGGCAGTGAAGACGGGGTTTTTTGGACAATTTCGGGTTATATTTATAAGGATACTGATATGACAGTCCCATTTCCCGCTGTTTCAGTATCTTTCAGTGGCCTTGGCTCGGTGGAGACCAACCAGAGCGGGTATTATGCCTATGATGTGCCGCATAACTGGACTGGGACAGCCACACCTGCTTTTTGCAGCCCGTATTTTGAGTTTTCCCCACCCCAGAAAGCCTATGTTACTGTGAAAAAGAATTACACCCAACAAAACTATTTTGGGACACAAATCCAGTCGTTTATCATATCCGGGGTTTTTACTCATGCCCAATCCGGACTTCCACTCGCCAATACTCAGGTAAATTTTAGCAACGGTATGAGTGTAACAACCACTGCAAGCGGTGAGTATTCCATTACGGTTCCACCCTGCTGGAGCGACACACTGAGGCCGTTATCCACAGAATGGAATTTTACCCCGCCATACATAGTTTTCGACGAGGTTTCGTCGAATTTGACCAATCAAAATTTCGATTACATCGAAAAATCCTTTGGATTACCCCCCGGATGGGATTTTGTAAATACTGGCACTGTGCACATCATTTCTGTTTTTACTACTTCAAATCCAAATATCTGCGGCGTTCCATTGCAGCAAGGCGACTATATTGGGGTGTTTTATATTGGTGATGATGGCCAGATGCATTGCGGAGGAGCAGGTGAATGGACAGGATTAAGCAACACACCGATCATGGTAAATGGTGATGATGCCTACACAACTCAGAAAGACGGGTTCAGCTACGGTGAAACGATGAACTGGAAAGTATTTACCTGGACGACCACACAACAGGAGTATTACGCATTTCCAACTTACCAAACCGGAGGGTACCTCGCGGCAGACAATAAATGGTACAGCGGAGGACTGTCCATTGTAAACGCTCTCAATGCATATCACACTCAGAACATAGTAATTCCTGCAGGCTGGAGTGGTATATCAGGACATTTTATTCCAAGAACTACCAACCTGGTTTCGATCATGCGTCCGGTTGTTGACCACCTTGTTATTATGCAATCCATGACCAAAATGTATTATCCAGGCCAAAATATAAATACGATTGTAGCCTGGAGTGTTAATGAGGGGTACAAAATTAAAGTAAACCAGAGTGTTGTTCTTCCATTTCCCGGATGTGCTTTAACCAACAGGTCTCAGAACCTGCTTGCAACCTGGAGCATAATGCCGGTTAAAAGCGAATGCAATGTTTCGGTTCAACAACTTTTTAACCCGGTAATCAACAGGATAATCGTTGTCAAAGAGATTGCAGGTAATAATGTGTTCTGGCCGGCAATGGGAATCAATACCCTCCAAACGCTCATACCGGGAAAAGCCTATATGGTGGCTGTAAATCAAACGGCTTCGATAACTTTCCCTGCCTGTACCACACAAAAATCAGAAATTTCGGATATGAATGCAGGATTCATTAACAAATCAACATGGCCAGACCCTGTCCCCACGTCTGCAAGTCATATTCTGGCAATTTCCGGCGATGCTATCTCAGAATTTTCGCATGGTGATTTCATCGGCGTATTTACGCAGGAAGGTCAGTGTGCCGGGCTGGCTGAAATACCAGGTAACGGAGAAAACACTGGTATAACAGTTTATGGCAACGACCCGACAGCAGTTGAAAAAGTTGGATTTGATGAAGGTGAGGCGCTTACATTCAGGGTTTTCAAAGCATCTACCGGTGAGGTGTTCAATCTGTTGGTCGAATTTGATCAGGCAATGCCTTCCACCGACGGTACTTTTATGGACAACGGGCTCTCGTCCATTACAGGGGTTCATCTTTCTTCAACTGGAAATTCTGAGTTGTACCAGGGTTCAAACCCCCGATTCTTCCCCAATCCAAGCAACGGGATGATTAATATGATTGCAAATGATGAAGATTCTTTCAGGGTAACCATTGTTGATGTATTGGGGAGCATCTCTTTCAATGGTGTATTTTCCGGAAAAAATCAAATTGATCTTTCTACCCTTCACAAAGGCATTTACATGATAAAGTTTGAAGGTACGGATTTTATCAATGTAGATAAACTTATCCTGAAATAGGCGTCAGAGGATCATCCTTCCAATCGCCATTTTCTTTAATTATATGAATGAGCTGCTCAACAGCTTCCTCCTGCGGGATGGACTTTTTGAGCAGCTTTTTCCCTTTAAACAAAGCTACTTTTCCGGCGCCCATTCCTACATAACCATAATCGGCATCGGCCATTTCGCCGGGGCCATTTACAATGCAGCCCATCACAGCTATTTTCAGCCCTTTCAGATGGGCAGTCCGGGATTTGATCGCCTCGAGAGAAGATTGAATGTCATATTGGGTTCGCCCGCAGGAAGGACATGCGATGAATTCCGTTTGGGTAATCCTTGCCCCACATGCCTGTAAAATCTGGAATGAAAGCTCAACCATTTTCTCTCCATCCGGGTATTGATTTGAATCAATCCATAAACCATCGCCAAAACCATCCAAAAAAAGTGTACCGAAATCTATTCCGGCTTCAACAGAAATATCTGTTCCGGTGTACTTTTTTTTCAAAATAACCGGAGAATCTGATCCGGCCTGCCGCTTTCGCCTGAAAAATTCCCGAAACTCAAAAACGCCGGCTGTTTTGTTGGTTTCAAAAATTATAGCATGCTTTTTTTTAAACACTTCTTTTTTAGCTAAATCTTCAATTCCTGAAATCAGAGCAAAACTTTCGGGCAAATTTTTTTCATCAATCAACAAATCAGGTTTTTGACCGGGATATTTACCTGGCCGGTTGATGACTAAGGGGGGCTTTTCGTTTACCCCGGGTAAAGCTTTGTTTGTAATTTCAGGTTGGTAATGGTGGGGTAATTCCAAAAAATGTGTTGTTTTTCCTGACGGATTTCCGTAAAGTTGATGATCAAAATAGCTTATAATTTTTTGAGCCACCGGAACTTCACTCACCGGGTCTTCGGTGAGCGAAACCCTGATCGTATCCCCAATGCCGTCGGCGAGCAGGGCGCCTATTCCAATGGCAGATTTGAGTCTGCCTTCGATACTGTTGCCCGCCTCGGTAACACCCAAATGGATGGGGTAATCCATCTCTTCGGCAATCATCCTTTTTACCAACAGTCTGTTGGCGAAGACCATTGTCCGTACGCTACTGGCCTTCATCGAAAGCACAATCTGGTGAAAATCCAGCTCGCGGCAAATCCTTACAAATTCAAGAGCGGCTTCCACCATGCCTTCAGGTGTGTTTCCATAGCGGGAAACAACCCTCTCTGATAAAGAGCCATGATTTGAGCCTATTCTCAGGGCCGTTCCGTGTTCCTTACAAACCCGGATCAGTGGCTGAATCCTCTCTTTGATTCTTTTGCCTGCTTCAACATAATCAACATCCGTAAAATCAACTTTGCCAGTGTTCCGATCAGTATAATTGCCGGGATTAATCCGTACTTTTTCTACAATTGAAGCCGCAATCAGGGCTGCTTCAGGGCTAAAATGGACATCTGCGATCAAAGGCACCCTGCAGCCCCTACCGGTCAGGACTTTTCTTAGTTCTTTCAGCCCATGAGCCTCACGAACTCCAGGAACAGCCAGTCTGACCATGTCGCATCCTGCATTGGTTAATTGAATTATCTGATCTGCTGTTGAGTTGATGTCATTTGTGTTGGTATTGGTCATCGACTGGATGCACACCTGGTTGTTTCCGCCAATGACAACACTGCCAACTTTAACCTCACGCGTAGGAAACCGAAAATTCATTGTCAGAATTTTTTCAGCAAAATAAACGAAAATTCAATTAGCCTGGCATTTACAGGGCAAGGGATATTATTCTTTTAACCCAACCCACTTCTCTCTATTTCACAAAAAAGCCCACCTCAAGCGGAGGCAGGCTCTAGGCATTGATGATTAAAATCTGTCTTTTAAATCTCTTCAGTTTCCACGATTTTTGCCAAAAGGTCGGCATACGGGATGAAGAGGTATTTGTGTCCTTCGAACTCAAGTTCGGTGCCCGAGTATTTTTTATAAATCACCATGTCTCCGACCACGATTCCGGGGTTTTCAACATTTCCTACTGCAACTACACGGGCCATTTGTGGTTTTTCTTTGGCTGTGTCAGGAATGATGATCCCGCCAGAACTCCTTTGTTCTCCTTTTTCCTGATCAATATCGAGGATCACATTTTGATTTAATGGCTGAAGCTCTTTCATTGTTCTATCTCCTTTAAAATGTTTAGTTTATGTTTAACAATTTATTAATTCTTGTTTTATCAAATCCAATGATGATTTCCCCGTTGATTTCAGTCTGGGGAACACCCTGCTGGCCACTTTTTCTTACTAATTCTTCAGCAAGCGACGGGTCAGCCGAGATATCAATTTCGGTAAACATGATTTTGTGTTTTCTCAAATGTGACTTTAGCGTATTACACCACGAGCAGGTTGGCGTAGTGTAAACTGTTACTGAAGGTTGCTTACTTTCGTTATCTTCTCCGGAAGGGTAAGACGTATGTTCGAAGAAAGAACGATAAAAATCAGGGTTGTTGCATCCTTTAACCACATTTTGAAATACCCCTTTCCGAAACGATAAGAGTGATGGGACTGATTTGATGCCGAAATTCTCATGGATATCCCTGGCTTCTGACACATCTGCCATAAAGAGGTTAATATCGTTATTTTCGACCAGTGAAATATTTTCGACTGCGCAATCGCTGACGGAGGAACCTTTTTTTACCAGCATCAGGTAGGATTTATCCAGTTCACTGATCTGATCCAACAACTCCTGGTGAGAATTCACACGTTTGATGTTCATTACTTTGGGATTAAATTTACAAAGCCGCGGAGGAATAAAATTCATGCCATGACGAATCTGCTGACAAATTGACCTGATAGGATAAAATTGCTAATTTAAGTATTACAATTCTAATTTGTCTTATTTTTGCCATCCGGTTGTCAAAAAAGCTTTTATACATAGGTAAATTGTTTATGATAAAACTTTTCCAGCCAGATTAAGCCATTAGCAAATTAACATAGATTTTCCAATGAAGAATTTTATTAAGTCACTTTTCTCCATGCAACTAACAGTCGTATTGTTGCTTATGTTTGCGATATCAATTGCCATTGCTACCTTTATCGAGAATGATTATGGCTCAGCGGCGTCAAAAGTTGCCGTTTACAATGCACTCTGGTTTGAGATTCTGCTGGTTTTTTTATCCGTCAATCTTATCGGCAGTCTGATTGAACATAAGGTGTGGCAACGTAAAAAATACGTCACCTTTTTAATGCACACTTCATTTGTGGTGATACTGATTGGTGCTGCAATTACCCGATTCACGGGTTACGAAGGCATGATGCACATCCGCGAAGGTGAATCCACCAACACCATGCTTTCTGACAATACCTATATTTCAGCGCGATGGAAAGAAGCTGGAAATGAAGCCATTGTCAATCACAAAGTATTACTTTCCGGTTATGGCCGGCAAGCCTCCCCATTCAGCATTGATGCAGGAAGTGAGCGCGTGAGGATAAAAACTATTGCTTTCGTTCCCAATGCAGGTGCAGCAGTAACCCCCGTGGAGAATGGTGAACCGGTGGTTTCGTTATTTGCACTCACTAATACAGGACGGCAGACGCTAATGCTGCGTCAGGGCGATTTTGAGCAACTTGACGATTTTTATATTGCTTTTACCGATCTGAAAAATAAAAGAGGATTACAACTGAGCATCAGTGATGGCAATTTGTTCTTCTCAGCCACCGATACGGTTTACATCACAGGGATGGGCAGCCAGAATGTTGATACCGTTCCGGCCAATGTGATGGCGCCGTTTCAACCTATGCAATTTTATAACATAGGCAACCTGAGAATTGTGCTCCGTGCTTTTGAAATCAGTGGGGCAATTCACCCGGTAAATGTTGAAAGCAATGAGCAAAGTTCGGGTCTGGATGCAGTGGTGCTTAAGGTTACTTACAAGATGCTTGAAGAGGATGTAGTGGTCTGGGGGAGACGTGGAATTTTGGGCAAAGAGGTTAAAGTCAGAGGTTTTGACCAGGGTGAGATGTACCTTTCCTATGGTTCGCGACCGGTTAAGATTCCCTTCAGACTGCACTTGAATGAATTTATCCTCGATCGGTATCCCGGTTCAAACAGCCCGTCTTCCTATGCCAGTGAGGTTACGCTGATTGATGATGAGAAAGACATTTCCTTCGATTTTCGAATTTTTATGAATCATATTTTGACGCACAGGGGATACAGGTTTTACCAGTCTTCCTACGATACCGATGAAAAGGGCACTATTCTTTCGGTAAACCATGACGGTCCGGGAACGGCAGTTACCTATTTTGGCTATGCCATGATGACACTGGCCATGATTTTGATGTTGATCACCCGCCGCACAAGATTCAGGTATTTGCTCAGAACAATCTCCGAAATCCGTTTAAAGAAGTCAAACCTGACCATGCTATTGTTGCTCATAATGGTTTTTTCTGTACCTTCCCTGTTTGCACAACAAATGCATGGTAGCAGTGAAGCAGCGATTTCTGCGGTGGATAAAAATCATGCAGCAAAGTTTGGGCGTTTGACAGTGTTAAGCGCCAATTCCCGACTTGAGCCAATGAACACGCTGAACAGTAAGATTTTGAGAAAGATTTCCGGAAAAAGCAATTTCCGTGGAATGAATCCCGACCAGGTGATTCTTGGCATTATGGCTGAAACTCAGGGGTGGCAGCATGTTCCGATTATCAAGGTTAAAAACAGGGAGCTTCGCCGATTCCTGAACATCAACAGCAGTTATGCTTCCTTCGCCGATTTCTTCGATCCAGGCAGTCGCGAAAGCTATAAACTCAGCAATTATGTAAATCAGGCTTATCGAAAAAATCCCTTCGATCAAAGCCAATTCGATAAAGATGTAATCAATGTGGACGAAAAGGTAAACATCTTTTACACACTCCTATCGGGTGGTTATCTGGCACTCTTTCCCGATATCAATAACCCGGCTGAAAAATGGTATCATCCCAACTCAAGCTTTATGAATTTCCCTGAAGCTGACAGTAACTTTGTAAAAAACATCATACCTGTTTACCTTGAATCACTTGCCGGGGCGATGAAGACAGGAGACTATGCCCAGGCTGACGAATTTGTTGAAGCCATCGGAACATTCCAACAGAAGTTTGCCAGTGAAATACTGCTTTCAGAAAAAAAGCAAAACATCGAAATTTTATACAATAAAATAGAGATATTCGAACGGCTTTACAAATATTACGGTATGATCGGGCTGATCTTCCTCATCGTTTTATTTGTGAAGCTTGTAAATCCCAAAATTAAAATTGGGATTGCCAGCAAATTAATGATAGGAACTCTGTTTTTATTTTTTGTAATGCAAACCCTGGGGCTGGCGGCCCGGTGGTATGTTTCAGGACACGCCCCCCTAAGTAATGGTTATGAATCAATGATCTACATCGCCTGGGCTACCATGCTTGCAGGTTTCCTTTTTGTGAAGAAATCAAACATTGCACTGGCTGCCACATCTGTCCTGGCTTCGCTTACGCTGTTTGTAGCTCATCTTAACTGGATGAACCCGGAGATCACCAATCTGGTTCCGGTGCTCAAATCAGTGTGGCTCACCATCCATGTCGGTGTAATCACGGCAAGCTATGGTTTTCTTGGATTGGTAATGATCATGGGGATTTTTAACCTTATGCTGATGATCTTCCAAACCAAAAAGAACTACCACATTTTTAACCTGACTATCAGAGAAATATCTTTGACCATCGAACTGGCCATGACTATCGGTCTTTACATGATTACAATCGGCTCATTTCTTGGTGGAATATGGGCAAATGAATCATGGGGGCGCTACTGGGGATGGGATCCGAAAGAAACCTGGTCGCTGGTCACCATATTGGTTTACACAATCATTCTTCATGTGGGTTACGTTCCTGGTCTCACCGGGAGATATTTGTTTAATGCTCTGGCGGTCATAGGGTTTTCATCAGTACTGATGACTTATTTTGGTGTGAATTACTATCTGGCGGGACTCCATTCATATGCCGGCGGCGATCCTGTACCCGTTCCGACTTTTGTTTATTATACCCTCGCGATTCTTTTCATTATTTTGCTGATGGCTTTTGTGAACAATCAGAAGATGAAACAGCTTGAAAAAGAATTGGTCGAAAAAGACTGATCCTTAAAGCCCTGATCAGGTTTGACTGCAATATTCAGGTGAAAAACCAGTTTTAAGTAGTATATTTTTTGCAAAAAATAACTATGAAATCAGTTTTCAACTTTCTCCTTATCAGCTCCTTGATGCTGATAATTTCGACATCCCTGCAATCACAAATTGCCATTGGCCAATGGCGTGATCATCTTCCCTATAACCGGGCACTCAGGGTTGCAGATGATGGTCAGACGATTTATTGTGCTACAAATTTCAGCTTGTTTGCCTATGACATGAATGATCAAAGTGTTCTCAGGAAATCAAAAGTCAATGGCCTGTCGGATGTGGGCATCAGCGCCATGGTGTATAGCGATGAATTTAAAACTTTAGTGATTGCTTACACCAATACCAACATTGATCTGATAAAGGATGACCGGGTAATCAATATTTCAGATATCAAACGCAGGCAAATTCTTGGCAATAAAACCATAAACAATATTACACTAAGAGGGAATCTTGCCTATCTTTCCTGTGGGTTTGGCATCGTGGTTCTCGACATTCAAAACGAAGAATTTCCCGAGCCTACGTACTACATTGGTTCAGGTGGAAGCCAGGTGAATGTGATGGATATAACTTTTAGCCCGGATTCCATTTATGCTGCCACTACCACCGGCATTTTCAAAGCATCATTATCAAGCCCAAACCTTGCCGATTTCAATGCCTGGAGCCAGGATCAACAGATGTATCCCAATGGTATGTTCAATACCATCTGTTATTACGAAAACCGGCTTTTAGCCAACAACAAAAATGAAGGTTGGATGCGAGATACTGTTTTTATGTACGATTTTAGAAGTAACCTTTGGAGCATCATGCCGGGCAGCAGTTATATCGGAAAATTCAGAATTCTCGAGTCCCGGGATCAGTTGGTGGTGATTGGAGAGTTTGGATTTCAGATTTACAACAGCAACTACGAACAAACAGCGATTATAGATAATCCGGGCGGGGTAGCGCTGCAGCCAAGAGATGTGGTCATCGATAATGACAACTTTAAATGGATCGCTGACAACAGGTATGGGTTGGTGGCTACTGACGGATTTCAGAACACCTTTGTTATTACACCAAATGGCCCGATTTCACAACGGACCTTTGATATGTCGCTGCAGAACGAGAAACTATGGGTTGCCGCAGGAGGTCGAACCACCAGTTGGGGTAAAATGTACATTGCCGATGGCGTCTATTCTTTTATTGATGAATCATGGAATACATTTAACAGCAGTACAGGTTATTCCGCTTTCGACACAATTAGCGACATGACGTGCATCGCCGTAAATCCTCTCGACAGCAGGCAGGTATTTGTAGGTACCTGGATGGAGGGTGTTATTGAACTTTATGATAATGAAGTCGCCAATGTTTACAGTAAAAACAACAGCTCCCTTCAGGTTTGGCCTACAGCCAATTACGTGGCTATCAGCGGGGTTGCGTTTGATGAATCCAGTAACCTGTGGGTTGTTAATTCAGGCGCACCCAATTTATTATCGGTAAAAAAACCTGATGGTGAATGGAAAGGATTCTCATTGGGTTCGAGTGCCAGCGGGATTGATGCTTCAAAACTTGTAGTTGATGGCAATAATCAAAAATGGATCATGGTACGTGCAGATCACAAACTTGTGGTATTCAGCGAAAACGGTACCATTGACGATGATTCTGATGACATGGTAAAGGTGCTGTCCAATTCACCGGGCAACGGTGACCTGCCCGGCAACAAAATTCTCTGCCTTGCCGAAGACCTTGATGGTCGCATGTGGATTGGATCCGACCAGGGCATTGCAGTGATCTATTCTCCGGGAAATGTTTTTACGGGTGGTAATTTTGATGCCCAGCGAATTCTTGTTGAAGTCGGCGGTTATGTTCAATACCTGCTCGAGTCGGAGGTTGTAACCTCAATCGCGGTGGATGGCGACAATCGTAAATGGATCGGCACTGAACGGGCAGGCGTATTTTTGGTTTCAGATAACGGAACCGAACAAATTCATCATTTCACAGAGGAAAACAGCCCACTCTTTTCCAATCTGATCGTCGATATTGCTATCAATAACAAAACCGGAGAGGTGTTTTTTGCAACTGATCGTGGAATCATTTCCTTTAAAAGTACTGCCACCGGGCCCAACCCCACCAACTCAAATGTGGTAGTTTACCCAAATCCCGTTCGTGAAGGATATACCGGAATCATTGCTATCAATGGATTGGTAAACAAAGCCGATGTAAAGATCACCGACATTAGCGGAGTGCTTATCTATGCTACCAAAGCCGAAGGAAGTCAGGCTACATGGAATGGCAAGAGCATGGACGGGCGCAGAGCCAGTACCGGTGTTTACCTGGTTTTTTCAACCGACGACGAGGGTGTCGAAAAAATGGTGACCAAAATTCTGTTTATCAATTAAACACTTTGATTGGTTTCTGATGATCTGCAAAACAAGCGGAATTGTTTTTAAAACGATCAAATATTCTGATCACAGTCTGATTGTGAAAATTTATACCCGTGCATTCGGGTTGCGGTCTTACATGATCAGAGGCATGAACAACAGAAAATCTGCCGCCAGAAAAAGTGCTTTCCAGCCACTTTCGATTCTCGAACTGGTGGTTTATGAAAAGGAAAAAGAGGGTTTGCAGAGCATTCGGGAAGTCGAAAGTATTTACCCTTACAAATCGTTGCCTTTTGACATCCGGAAAAGCTGTATTGCCATGTTTATGAATGAGGTGATGTATCGTTCGATATTCTCCGAAGAGGCTGATGATGCCCTCTTTCATTTTTTGCATCAATCGCTCATCAGCCTTGATGATGCTGAAAATTCATCTGAGAATTTTCATCTCCGGTTCCTTGCCCGGTTAAGCCGTTTCCTGGGATTTGCCCCTATGAATAATTTTTCGCCCAATAATCATTTCTTTGATCTTCAGGAGGGTTTATTTGTCAGCGAACAACCCATGCATAATAATTTCCTTGATTCGTCACTTAGCCTTAAATTTACGCATCTGATTGCCGATTCAGAGCAAATGAGCGGGTTAATGATTAATGCTTTATCCCGCAATGAGCTACTTGCTAAGTTGATTGACTACTACAGGCTGCATCTTCCGGGTTTTGGCGAAATAAAGTCTCACCTTGTACTAAAAGATGTTTTAGCATGAGATCAAAATCAATATATTTTCTACCTTTGATGCTCATTTGCCTGCTTGTGATGGTTTCCTGTTCGGCCACCCGAAAAAGCGGCAGTCGCAAAAAATGTGATTGTCCGAAATGGAGTTACATTGAAAAAGAAGAGTTTTTTTTCAACTGGAATGAAGCAGCAATTTTTTCGGTTTGAAACTTTAATTAGTTCTTGCCAGAAAACGCCTTGAATGTGATTTTCAACGATTTATTTACCCCGCCCTTCCCATAGGGATCCCTTCGGGAAAAGGGAGTAAATCGTTGAAAATCACTGCTCCCGGAATCTATCCCGAGACTTCGGGAGGGTTGGGGCAATCAGTGATTTTCAACATTAATAGTTTTCTGACAAGCACAAATTATCAGTAGCAAAGTAACTTAATTTAAATTTTTTAATAATTATGGGTAAGAATAAACAAAAGTATGTTTACCTTTTCGGCAACGGTAAAGCCGAAGGCGATGCAACAATGAAGAATTTGCTCGGAGGTAAAGGCGCCAACCTGGCAGAAA
>JACZJL010000107.1 GCA_014860585.1 Bacteroidales bacterium
TTCCCAGAGAACACTTTCATCATTTTCTGCAGTGGCAGATAAACTCACTGTTTGCGACTCGCAAACCGACATGTCCTCTCCGGCAGAAACAGTTGCATTGGGCAGGAAGGTCAGGGTAAAACAATGTTCGTCATCAGCACAAGGATTAAGGGCAAAGGCTTTGAGGCACAGCTCTGCTGAACCGTTAATCATATCCAGCTCTCCCGGTTGGTAGGTTGTGTTCAGTTGATCCGGAGCATCAAAATATCCATCACCGCTTGTTGACCAGAAAAGTTGTTGGTAATTCACCGCAAAAGCATCGCTGATCATATAAACCTCACCTGAACAAACTGAACTATGTTCTCCTGCAAAAACTATGGGTAAGCGGTTGAAGGAAATTAATAACTGATCACTGACCGATGGGCAAAAACTGCTGTTGGCAGTTAGGGTTATCATTACTTCACCATTGATGAGATCTTGATTGCCTGGGGAATAGGTCGTATTGAGTGAGCCTGGGTCAGTAAAAATACCATTTCCGGAGGTTGTCCAAAAAACATCGGTGAAATTTTTTGCAGAGCCGTCTAAAACTATACTATCTTCAGTCTCACAGACTGTTTGATCAGTACCTGCGTCCACTTGAAGTGCAGGTGACAGGGTTACCTGCATAAAGTCAGTACTATCAATGCAATTGGGGTGAGCGATGGCAGTTAAATTGAGCGTAACGGTACCTGAAGAGATATCGTTTACACCCGGATAATAAACTGTCTCAAGGGAAATTGGGTTGGTAAAGATGCCATCACCCGATGTTTGCCAAAGTACTGATTGTTCATTCAGTGCTATACCGTACAGAATTACCGATCCTGTTGCACAAATGGTTACATCTTCACCAGCATCAGCAATTGCATCCTCGCAACCTGCCATAATGGTAATCTGAATAAGATCAACCGCTGCAACATAGCATGGATCAAATGGAAATGCAGTTAGTGTTAGAGTGACACTCCCAAAATCAATTTCGCCCTGGCTGGGATAATAAACCGGGTTAATAATTGCCGGATTATTAAACAAGCCTGAGCCACTTGTAGACCATGCAATGCCAGATACTGAGTGCACAGTTGCATTAATGATCGAAACACTGTCACCGGCAATAATTGTTAAATCGTTTCCTGCATCAGCAAATGGAGCTTGTTGGATAGTAATTGAAACATGATCAGTAGCATCGTCGCACTTGTCATTTGCAAAAGCAGTGATGGAAAGGTTCACATGCCCGTTCATGATATCAACTGCACCGGGAACATAGTCCGGATTTAGTGCTGATGCATCGGAAAAAACACCATCTCCATCGGTTGTCCAGAGAATGGATGTGTAATTCCCGGCAGTAGCGGCAAGGGGAACAATATCATCTGTTTCACAGATCGTTAAATCATTACCTGCATTAACGTTAGGTGATTTTTCGACAGTTACCACCAATGTCGAAACAGCATCGCTGCATCCATTTATTGATGAGGCTGTTACAGACAACTGAACGATTCCGAAATCGATGTCCTGAGGGCCGGGAACGTATTCAGTAGTTAGGCTGTATGCATTGCTAAATGAACCATCTCCTTCAGATTCCCAGATAACGGAACTAAAATTCAAAGCGTTGGCTGTCAAAATCACAGATTGTGTCTGACAAATGGTAACATCTTCACCCGCAAAAACTGATGCGTGCGGGAGGAGGGATAAGATAAAACAACTTTCATCATCATCGCACGGCTCATCTGCAAAAGCTTTGAGGCATAATTCCACATAACCGTTGTTAATATCCTCTATACATGGATGGTAAATAGTATGCAGTTGATCAGGTGCTTCAAATTGACCACCACCTGATGTTGACCAGAGAAGATGATCAAAGTTTACAGCAAAAGCATCAATAGTAAAAAATGTTGCGCCGGCGCAAACAGATGCGTTTTCTCCTGCAAAAACAATAGGCTTACGGGTAATGCTGACCATGACCTGATCATAAACTTCAGGACAAAAATCACTATAGGCCGTAAGCGTAAGTGTTACCTCACCGCTATTGACATCTGCAATGCCAGGGTTATAAATGGCAAAAAGTGCACCTGCGTCGGAGAAGGAACCATCACCTGATGTTGTCCACAAAATGGTTGAGAAGTTTGCGGCAGTTCCTGTTAAAACTGCTCCAATCTCACTTTCACAAATTGTTTGGTCATTTCCGGCATTCACCTGAGGAAAAGGCGACAACGTTACTACGATGTAATCGGTATCATTTGCACAATCTGGTAAAGCAAAGGCTGTTAAGCTTAGATTTACTAACCCTGATGAAATATCGTCTGAGCCCGGAAAATACTGCGCTTCAAGTGCAGTAGCATCAGAAAAACTTCCATCACCTTCAGTTTGCCAAAGTACTGATTCTTCATACTCAGCCGAACCGGATAAATTCAGCCAAGCCACGGCACAAGTGGTGAAATCCTCACCTGCAAATGCAACTGCATCATCACAGTCGATCACAAAAGTAACTTCAACCTGATCCACTGCTGAAACAGAGCATGGCTCAACCGGAAAAGCAGTCAGGGTGAGTACAACATTTCCATTGCTATAATCATCATTGCTTGGTTGGTAGATCGGGTTCACGATTGCCGGATTACTGAATGTTCCTGTCCCGCTTGTAGTCCATTCCAGGCTTGACAAAAATTCCACAGATGCTGAGGTAATTGGAAAATCTTCACCAATCAACACAGTGGCATCATTTCCAGCATTAGCTACAGCTAAAGCTTGGATGGTAATTGTTAAACAATCAGCCACATCATTGCAAACACCCTGCCCGCCAGCAGTTAGACACAGTTGAACCGAGCCCGTCTCACGATCATTCATGCCGGGAGCATAAATTGGAGTCAATAATCCGGCATTGTTGAATGACCCATCTCCGCTGGTTTCCCAGATCAAACCGTTGTAACTATAAGCAAAACCCGAAAGCTGCACCTCTTCGCTGGAACAAATCGTTATATTTTCACCAGCTTCTACAATCGGTGAAGCGAAATAGTTGATTGTCGTGCAATCGGTCACATCATAGCAAACAGAGTTGCCCATCGCAGTTAAACACAGCTCTGCAAAGCCTATAATCAAATCATTTTCACCGGGCGAATAGACCGGGTTTATCGTTCCAATATCATCAAAAATACCATCGCCATTTGTAGTCCAGATTAGTTCAGTATAGTTATCAGCGGTTGCATCAATCATTACCGGCTGATTGCCACAAACCGAAAGATCAGGCCCCGCATCGGCAGATGGTGAATGTTGGATAAAGAGGGTCAGGCAATCTGACACACTTTCACAATCCTCTATACCAGAAGCTGAAAGGCAAAGTAAAACCTGACCGTTATTAATGTCTGAAATTCCCGGTGTATAAACCGGGTTCAGTGTTTGAGCATCATTGAATAATCCGTCCCCGTAAGTTGTCCAGAGAATTGTTCCAGAATTTTCGGCTGTCCCGGATAAAGGAACTATTTCATTTTGACAAAAAGATAAATCATCGCCAGCATAAACTATCGGAGGTGCCTGAAAGTAAACGGTGATACAATCTTCAGCAATGCCACAGCCATTGATGCCAAAGGCTGTCAGGCAAAAAGTCGCAAAACCATTAAGAAGGTCATTTGCACCAGGTGTATAAAATGGTTGTAAGTGGTTTGGATCATTGAATATACCGTCCCCATTGGTCTCCCAGGTAAGCAGTTCATAGTATTGAGCCTCTCCGGATAATTGGATCATATAATTTGAGCAAGCTATAAAATCTGAGCCTGCAAAAACCACTGGCAAATGTTGAATAAACAGCGTAAGGAAATCTTCAACTTCACCACACCCCTGGTTACCATATGCTTTTAAAGATAGATGTACTGATCCTAGTTGTACATCCGACGGGCCGTGCTGGTAAACCGGACTAAGTGACTGTGGATTGATAAAAACTCCGTCACCGGAAGTTTGCCAAACAAACCCGGAATAATTCCCTGCAGTGCCAGATAGCTGATATTGCATACCTTCGCATATCGTTGCATCTTCGCCAACTTGAACATTGGCCTTTCCAGTGATGTTTACAATCAGGCAGTCTGTAGAATTCTCAAAACCCTCGTAGGCAAATGCTGTCAGACACAAGGAAACCGTTCCGGTCTGTTTGTCATTTGTTCCGGGATGATAAACCGGATTGAGCAGGAATGGATTCTCGAAAAAACCATCTCCGGTGGTATTCCATTCCAGTGAAGCATAAAAAGCAGCATTGGCTTCAATTAACAAAACATCTTCATCACTGCAGATCAATTGATCTGAACCGGCATCAGCTATGGCATGATGACCACCGGTGTTGACTATTGAAAGTGTTAGGGTATCCGATGAAATGATCGAACAGGGCGCTATGGGTTGAGCAATAAGGATAAGATCAACTTGTCCAGATATTTCATCCGTCATCCCATGCACATAGGTGGAGATTACTGCTGAAGCGTTTTCAAAAACCCCGTCTCCGGTTGTAATCCATTGTACTTCAGAATAATTATCAGCGGAGGACCCTATAGTGACAAAATGTTCCCCGGCATTAATTTCAGCATCTGCACCTGCAAAAACTTCTGCAAGGGGAGTAATTACAACAGATTTACTGAGTGTGGTTCCAGTACTGCAATAAGTTTTTGGACCGGCAAAGAGAGTAAGCGTGAAAGAACCATTGGCCTTGTCATTTGGACCGGGATAGTACTTTGGATTTAAAATATTGGTCGAACTTAATGTTCCATCACCACTGGTTGACCATGAAAGAACATCGCTTTCAAACACCTCTGCTGCTAATTGTAAATAACTGTTTGTTATACACAGGGAATCAGTATTTGGGCCAAAAGAAATGATTTGAGGAAGGGGTTGTATGAAAAGTGTTACATCTTTTGTTGCAGGAATCGAACAGGGTGCAATGGGAAGCGCATTTAATGTTACTATCGTTCCCTTGTTTGCCAAATCCTGTGGGCCTGGTGTATAAACTGTTGGTTTTATAGTTGGATTTGAAAAAGTACCATCACCCTGGGTAGTCCATAATATTCCGGAATTGTTGGAAACACTCCCATTGAGAGAAAATGTCTGACCCTGGCAGCGACGAATAATTGCAGGTCCTGATGCGGTGGGCCCCGGCAAATAGGATATGCAAAGATTGTCGCAAACGGAGGCCACACATGGATTTATGGCCTGTGCACTGATGGTGAGCGTTACTCCGTTCGTGATATCGCTATTTGAAGGGATATACTGTGTAACAGGTGAACTGGGATTTGTAAAAGTTCCTGATCCGTTTGTGGTCCAGGCAACAGAACTGTAATTGGTAACAGAGGGCTCTAAAATGATGGTTTCATTGCCACAGGCGCTCCTGTCTTCACCTGCACTAACGATTGGTATGGGTAGCACGGTAAGCTGTAAATCGTCAGTTGCAATTAGCGAACATGGACTAAGTGGCTCCGCAGAAAAAACAAGTGTTACTGAACCATTTGCAATATCCTGAACCCCTGGTGTATATATAGCACAAGACTGTAATGGAGTATTGAATGTCCCGTCACCGCTCGTATTCCATTGTGTATTCAGTGAATTGGTGGACACTCCTGTAACGGTAAATGTTTGATTAGCACATATTTCCCCATCATTCCCTGCCGAAGCGGAAGGGTGATCATGAACAACAACAGTAAGCTGATGTGTAGAGGTGTAATTTGGATCGGTCACTGTTAAATAAAAGTCAGTGGTAACATCGAGAGTAACAGGAGGGGGCGTTTGGACATTGGAAGTTAATATCGGCGGGTTTGATGTCCATGAAAAAGTATATGGCCCTCCTGCCCCAACAAATTCATTGGCATTCATGGCTACCTGGCTGTTTATACAAACCGGATTTTCTGATGCACTAATATAAAAATCGAGGTTGGTAACCGCCTTCATATTCATCACCATTGATAATGATGTCGGGTACCATCGGCCATTAGTGACATAACCGGTACTCACGTAATACGATATGACCGTAACAATGTACTCCTTCTGGGTCTCCCAAAGAAAAAATCTGAATTCGATCAGTTCTCCACCCGAAAATCCATCCTTAATCGGGGTTGTGTTGTCATCACCAAATAAAGTTAGGATTACATTCTCCGTGCCTGTCCACATCCTGGCGCCACCACATACCCTTACACCATTGCGAAGAAAAAACCCTCCCATATAATCTCCGGGTTGCAACGGAATGTCATTTATTCGTGGATTGGCAGCAAGGTTAATAATATAACCATGAATTGTTCCAGTGTTTACAGGTGTATCCCAAACTGGCGGAAATCCTGATCCACGGGTGTTTTCAACCTGAAGCAAAGAATCCAGAATCTGTTTCTTTCTTTCTTCCGTCAGATCATCAAGAAAATAGTTGGTAACAGCACTATTTTCGAAATTGAATTGGCTGGCTGAGTCTGCTCCTGGCTCAGCGGCCCGAAGCGACGAAGCAGCAAGCATTTCAATAACAACCAGTAAAAACACTACGCTTGCAAATCTCTTGTAAAAACAGTACATATTTCCCCCCTTCTTTATGAAGATTCGATCATTAAATTCCACATCTTAAAATGCAGAAATCACTTTAATTGGTTTTGGAGATATTGTACTTGGCTTGTTTAAAACAACATTATCACTTGTTAATAACTTGCGGTGGTAAAAATATTAATAATCCTCACTTATCAAATAAAAAAATATATCAAAAAAATTGATTATTGTCATAATATTTTGTTTTTCAGTATTTTACAATTTCCTTAAAATAGAAATTTTTACACAGTATAAATAGTGTACCGGAAAATTAAAAGTTAAAAACAATTATTTTTATTGTTGAAAACTTTTAATCTGTTTTCAGCATTTCGCCTTCAATCTTTGCAATGATCACAGCCCCACATGTATCGCTCCATACATTTACAGTGGTTCTGAACATGTCGAGAATGCGGTCAACTGCCAAAATCAGCCCAACCCCTTCTAAAGGTAGTCCGACAGCAGAAAGAACAATAGTTATCATCACCAGTCCGGCCATCGGGATTCCTGCAGCTCCAATTGAGGCGAGCAACGCCGTAATAACAACAATGACTTGCTGAACGAAGCTAAGCTCTACTCCATAAGCCTGGGCTATGAAAATTACAGCAACGCATTCATACAGTGCCGTTCCGTCCATGTTGATAGTTGCACCTAAAGGCAAGGTGAAACTGCATATTTTGTTTGAAACCCCTGAATTGTTCTCCACAGCCTGAATTGTAAGTGGTAGCGTTGCACTTGAGGAAGAGGTGGAAAATGCAGTAAGTAAAGGTGTTTGCATACACCTGAAATGCTTCATTGGTTTTGTTTTACCAACTAATTTCACGAGTAACGGAAGGGTAATGATCGAGTGAATTGCAAGCCCTGTAATGACTACCAACATATAAAGACCCATACTTTGCATCAGTCCAGACAAATCGTTCTGTTGAGCTACTTTCTCGGCTACAAGCCCAAAAATACCGAACGGTGTGAATTTAATGATAAACAATGTCAGTTTCATCATGACCTCAAAAACAGCGTTGAAAAAACCTGTCAACATTTCCTGATAATCAGTCTTTACGCGGGTGATGAAAAAACCAAACAACATGGCAAAAAATATAACCGAAAGCATCTGACCATTGGAAGACATCGCATTGAAAATGTTGTCAGGAATTATTTTAATCAGCGTTGTGGCAAGGGTGTCACTCTCCATACCAAGATCCACTTGTTGTTTCAAATTCAGGTCTGCACCTATTCCCGGCTTGAAAATATTGACAAGAACAAGCCCTGTGAAGATTGCAAAAACACTTGTTGTCAAATAATAAATGATTGTTTTGATGCCAAGTCTGCCAATGTTATCTGCATTTCCTATGTTCGTGATACCCGATATAATGGAACTGATGATGAGTGGAATAATGATCATTTTGAGCGCCCTGAGAAAAATCTCGCCCATCCATGAAACATAACCAACATAACCTTTAAAAAAAATTCCGAATAAAACGGCAAGAATCAATGCAATCAGAATTTGCCAGTGCAGCTCAATTTTTTTCATATCAATGTCTTTCATGATCCGAATACACAACCATGTTGGGTTATTCTTATTTTTTGGGCTAAAGTATAATATTTATCCAAAACAGACCATGATGTTGTTTCCAATGACGTTGATTAGTTTTTACAAATACCGGATTATCAGATTTTATATACTTTTACCCATTGAATTAAATTTTGCAAAATGAAAATTATACAGTTACTGTTACTGCTCGGTTTTTTATTCTTCAACTCATTGGTTTTTAGTCAACACGAAAACATTATGATTGTAAATGTGGATGGCCCGAATGAACCAACTATTGCTATTGATCCCAATAATACCAACCGACTGATAGGTGGATCCAACCTCAATTTCTATTTTTATTCTGACGACGGAGGCTACACCTGGCAATATGGTGTACTTACTTCTGCATCTCTGGGTGTTTGGGGCGACCCGGTAACTATGGTGGATAATAACGGACATTATTACTTTTTCCACCTCTCCAATCCGCCAAGCGGCAACTGGATCGACAGGATAGTCTGCCAGAAATCAACCGATGGTGGTGTTACCTGGAATGAAGGAACTTATATGGGGCTGAACGGTACTAAAGCCCAGGACAAACACTGGGTAATCATTGACCGGAACAATGGAAATATTTATGTAACATGGACCCAATTTGACAGTTATGGAAGTTCCAACCCAAGCCACCGAAGCAACATCATGTTTTCAAAATCAACTGACGGTGGAATGACTTGGTCGCCGGCGCTGAGGATAAATGAAGTGGATGGCGATTGTATCGACAGCGACAATACAGTGGAAGGATCGGTTCCGGCTGTTGGGCCAAACGGTGAGATTTACGCCTCATGGTCTGGGCCTTCCGGACTTGTTTTCGATAAATCCTTAGACCAGGGTGAAACCTGGCTTGAAAATGATATTTTTATTTCTGATCTTCCGGGAGGCTGGGACATAGCCATACCCGGGATTTACCGCGCTAATGGCTTCCCTGTGACTGTCTGTGACCTGAGCGGAGGACCCAATCATGGCACAATTTATATCAACTGGTCAGATCAGCGAAACGGAGAAGATGACACCGATGTATGGCTGATCAAATCCACCGATGGCGGCGAAACATGGTCGGAGCGAAAGCGGGTAAACAATGACCCGCCGGGCAATCAACAGTTTTTCACATGGATGACTATTGACCAGGTGACCGGCTACCTCCATGTTGTGTTTTACGACCGTCGAAATTATACAGATAACCAGACTGATGTGTATATGGCCGTTTCGAAAGATGGAGGTAATACCTTCTTCAACTATAAAGTAAGCGAAGAACCTTTCATACCCAACTCATGGATTTTCTTTGGTGACTATAACAATGTAACCGCACATGACAACGTAATCAGACCAGTATGGACTAGGATGCATGACGGGCAACGCAGCATAATGACCGCGATCATTGATAGCCAGATACTTTCAGTCGAAAACGCACAAACACCCGTCATTCCATTTGCCCTGGAGCAAAACTACCCAAACCCTTTTTATGGCAGCACAGGTTTTTCTTTCCGGTTAAAGCGGGCTTCAACAATTTCGTTGAAAATTTTTGATTTATTCGGACGTGAGGTGGCTACCCTGGTGGATGATGAATACCGATTTCCCGGCAATTATACAGTTCATTTCGATTCGAGGGCTTACCAGTTAAGCCCGGGCGTTTATTATTTTTCCCTTTCAGGAAACGAGGTTAACCAGGTCAGAAAAATGATCATCGAACGATAAATCATACGCAAATACCTGGTTGATTGTTTAATAAGTGTTTCATTTAAACTTTTGAATATACATTTGTAAAAATTAATTATCCTGTAAATCGTTAATTATGGACGACCGATTAAAAGCTTTTCTCTCGAAAATCCGGATGCTGGCCGTTGAAGAAGGAATCGAAAACCTTTCAGTTCAGGCCATTTGTGATAAACTTTCAATCTGCAAGGATGAACTTTTCAGTATGATCAGGGACGAAGAAGATCTCGCATCGAAAGTGCTCGAATATGAGCGTGATAGTTTCAAAGCCATATTTGATGAGTACAACTTTGAAGGGATGAATGCCATTGATATCCTGATGATCGTCAGCCGTGAAATTGCAAGCCGGTATTACGATGTCACTCCGGCAATTTCCCGATCACTCAAACAGCGGTTCCCCGAAATTTACCAGGATCATTTTCAAAAACGGGTTGACTATATTTTCGGTAAAATCCAAATCAACCTTCAGAAGGGAATCAGTCAGGGGATTTACCGAACAGACCTGAGCATAGAACTGGTTGCCCGTCTTTACCTCAGCAGACTGATCGACATCCATAACGAAGATATTTTCCCCTCTAAACAATTCAGTTTTCACACCCTTTTTGAAGTGATGTTTGAGAATTTCGTCCGCAGTGTGGCAACTCCCGAAGGACTTAAGTATTTTGAAAAAAGGATGAAGAGAGTGGATTGGCGTCGTTAGAACTTTAACATCTTCTTACACCATCAAATTTCTGTAAACACCGCCCGTTTAAAGTAGTTTCTTTGCAAAAACTTTGGAAACGAATTTTATTAAAAACGTTTCCTGGGTCATTTTGTAAAAATTCAACATCATAAAGCATTGGAAAATACTGAGAAAGCGGAAAGGATAAAAAGAATTGTTGCCAAAAGTGTGAATCTTTTCAAGACTTATGGCATCCGTAGCGTTTCGATGGACGATATTGCCAGGGAACTGGGTATGTCGAAAAAAACATTGTATGAGCATTTCGACAACAAAGCTGAATTGTTATCCACAGCATTGGAGGTTGTACTTCAGGAATTTACACTTTGGTATGATGATTTGAAAGAGCAGAATCTTAATGCTATTGACGAGTTGCTCAGTATCAGTAAAAGGGTGAATGATGAATATGCCAAATTTTCGCCGTCCAACATTTTCGACCTGAAGAAGTACTACCCTGATGTGATTAAAGAACACATCAACAACGAAAAACAAATCACCTATACAGTGCTGGTCGAAAACCTCCGCAAAGGTATAACAGGAAATATTTACCGCAATGACCTTGATGTTGATCTGATCGCAGGACTATACGTGCAGAAGATCGCAGTCTTACATTCCGGAGAATTCTGGAGCGATGCCAATGTGACTTTCGAAAAAATTTTTGAGATCATGTTTGAAAATCACATCAGGGGAATAGTTAATCCGGAAGGATTGGAATATTTTGAACAACGTAAATCACAATTAATTTTTAAAAACTTACAATGAAAAATCTGTTGAGTTTTCTTTTTTCCGCTGTTGTTATATTGTTCAACAGCCTCACAGCGCAGGAAATCGCATCAAATGACTCGGTAATGCGTATCTCGTTGGAAGATGCGAAAAAGTTTGCATTCGACAATAATTACGACATCATCAATGCGATGAAAGAAATCGATATAGCTCGTGAAAAAGTGAAGGAAACGGCTGCTATTGGTTTACCACAAGTCAGTGGGTCGATTGCTTATAATGATTTTATCAACATTCCGACGCAACTCATCCCGGGTGAATTCTTTGGCGAGGAAGCAGGAACATTTATACCGGTAAAATTTGGAACGAAATACAATATGAGTCTTTCTGCCACGGCGAGCCAGCTGATTTTCAGCGGGGAGTACATTATCGGGTTGCAAGCCATGCGGGCTATTGTGGACTTGTCGCAAAAACAACACGAAAAAGCACTTATAGAATTGGTGCAAAATGTTTCACAATCCTATTACCTGGTGCTGATTGCCGAGCGAAACAAGCTAATTGTTGATTCTCTCCTCGAGTCGCTAACCGAAATCAGGGATGCCAATGTGGCGCTTTACGAAAATGGGTTTGCTGAAGATATTGATGTTGATCAGGTTAACCTGCTTATTTCTGATCTGAATGCCACGCTGATGAATATCCAAAACAATCTTTCCGTGTCGAAAAACATGCTTAAATTCCAGATGGGTCTCAAACTTGAAAATGAAATTGAACTCACCGATAATCTTGATGACCTGCTTGGAAAGGTTGACCAGGAAGTACTCGTGCAGTCAGGATTTGATTATCGTCGAAACATCGACTACCGTATTCTCCAAAACCAACAAGAATTGACCAATCTCAATCTTAAACGATATAAATCGCTTTACCTTCCAAGGCTTTATGCTTTTGTAAATTATGCCGAAAACGCACAGCGCAACGAATGGAACTTTATGGACATGACGCAGCAATGGTACACAACCACTATATTCGGAGTGCAAATGGACATTCCGATTTTTGAAAGTGGCAACCGCTCAGCAAAAATTAACCAGGTTAAAATACAACTTGACCAGCTTGAAGTAACTGACAACAAATTACAGGCAGGTCTGAATATTCAATACAGCACTGTAAGGAACAACTTCATCAATGCATGGAAAGTGATGAAAAATAAGGAACAGGGATTGGAACTTTCACAAAAAATTTACGACCGCACACGACTGAAAGTTCTTGAGGGAGTCACCTCCTCTATCGAATTGCAGCAAATCTACACGCAGTTCCTCAATTCAGAACGCGATTACGTAATGGCTGTGCTCGACCTGTTAAATAACAAACTTGAGCTGGAAAGATTAAATAATTAACATAAAAGTGATCCCAATGAACTTTAAAATCCTATTCAGGAATGAAATTAAATCCGCATTTCTGATTCTGTTTTCGGTTTTAATTATTGCCGGATGTTCAGCAAAAACTGATGACTCATCCCAACTTCAGAAACTTATAAGTGAGCGTAACAGCTTAGATAACCAAATTAAAGAAATCGAACAGCGCATGGCTGTAAGTGGAGACAAAACCGGAAAAACAGATCATGTGCCATCGGTTAATGCTCTGGTGTTAAAGCCTGAGCTTTTTAGCTATTTTGTAAAAGTAAGAGGGAAAGTTGAGTCGGACAACAACATTTTTGTTCCAGCACAGCGTCCTAACCTCGTCAGCCGAATCCTGGTTAAAGAAGGCGATTACGTCAACAGTGGACAACTGATGGCCGAGCTGGACAATGAAAGTATTCTGCAGTCGGTCAAAGAACTTGAGAACGCCCTTGAACTGGCTCAGACACTTTACGAACGCCAGAAGAATCTTTGGGAAAAGAAGATTGGCACCGAAATTCAGTACCTACAGGCAAAGACCCAGGTTGAGGATTTACAGATCAAACTTAAAAATGTAAATACTGAATTGGAGAAAACCAGGATATACTCACCAATCGACGGGGTTGTTGATCACATAGCGATTAAGGAGGGTGAAGCAGCTATTCCAAATGTCGGGGCGATCAGGGTTGCCAATTTTTCCTCACTTAAGGTTAGGGCAAAATTAGCAGAAAATATGATAGGCCAGGTTAAACGGGGCGATAGGGCGACTGTTGAATTCCCAATTACCGGCCTCAGTCTTGATGCAAAAATTACGGCCATTTCAAATGTAATAGACCCTCAAAACAGAACTTTCGACATCGAATTGTTACTGCCGGATGACAAGAAAATTAACCCCAACATGCTGGTTATCGTAACCATCAAAACATATGAAAACACTGAAGCCATAATTGTTCCTGTGAACGCCCTGCAAAAATCAGATGACGAAATTTTTGTTTTTATTGCATCGAAAAAGAACGACCAATGGATTGCTGAATTAAGAAAAGTGACCACGGGTTTATTTTACAATAATCAAATCGAAATCACCTCAGGTCTTGCAAGCGATGATGTAGTCATTACTTTCGGATTGAACAATGTAACCCTTGGAGAGCCTGTTGATCTGATATTTTCAGCACTTTGACAACTCAGCATCAACCTGAATACTACGATTTAAAACACGAAAAACCTGATGAATACAGAAAAAGAATTTAGCCTGACCAATATAGCGGTAAAGAATCGCACTACAGTATATATTTTTACCATTATCCTTATTATTGCAGGCATTGTAGCGTATCAATCCACACCAAAGGAGAAATTTCCCGAGGTCACTTTCCCTTTTTTTTCCATAGCAACAATTTATGTCGGTACATCACCCGAAGACATGGAAAACCTGGTGACCTATCAGTTGGAAAAAGAGTTGAAAGGCTTGAAAGGTGTGAAAAACATCAGTTCCAACTCAATACAGGATTTTTCACTTATCTTCCTTGAGTTTGACACCAATATTGATGATAATCGCGCCATGCAGGATGTTAAAGATGCTGTGGACAAGGCAAAAACCAACCTCCCCCCCGAACTGGCGCAGGTGCCGAACCAAATGCCGGAAGTAACCCGAATTGATCTTTCCGAAATCCCAATTCTCAACATCAATCTTTCGGGTGAACTGGGTTTGGTAAAAATGAAGGAATATGCCGAAAGTCTTCAGGATCGTATCGAAAGTCTTCAGGAGGTTACAAGGGTTGATATTGTCGGGGCGCTCGATCGCGAAATACAGGTAAATGTAGACTTGTACAAAATGCAGGCTGCCGGCATTACCTTCGACCATATAACCAATGCCATCCGCCTGGAAAATATGACCATTACTGCCGGCATGTACAAGATGGGAACGATGGAACGCAACATGCGTGTTGTTGGAGAATTTACCGACCCTGACCAACTGAACTATCTGCTCCTGAAAGAGGGTGTTTATCTTCGTGATATCGCTGAAATTCGGGATGATTTCCGTGACAGAGAAAGCTACTCACGGATGGACGGAAAAGATGTAGTGACGCTGAATGTGATCAAAAAATCGGGTGAAAATCTTATCGTTGCAATTGATAAAATTAAGGAGATCATAGCCGACTTTGAAGAGAACACCCCGGGAAATTTTGAGATCAAAGCCACCGGCGATCAAAGTACCATGACCCGAAATAACGTGAGTGATTTATTCAACACAATTATACTTGGTTTTTTGATTGTAACCCTGGTGTTGATGTTTTTCATGGGTATCGACAACGCGTTGTTTGTAGCAGTAGCGATCCCGCTCTCGATGGTCATCGCATTCATTTTTATTCCCCTGATTGGTTTTACCATGAATATGGTGGTGCTCATGGCGTTCATCCTGGTGTTGGGTATTGTGGTTGACAACTCCATTGTGATTGTGGAAAACATCTACAGAATTTTTATGACCACACCCAACCTGAACATAATGGACGCTACCCGACGTTCTGTTGGCGAAGTGGCCCTTCCCGTTTTTACAGGAACTTTAACTACCATCATGCCATTTGTACCCCTGGCATTTTGGCCGGGTCTTATCGGAAATTTTATGGTCTACATCCCTGTTACCTTGATCATTACCTTGTTGGCTTCAATGCTTGTAGCCTATGTAATGAATCCTGTTTTCGCAGTATCCTTTATGAAATACCGTGGGGAAAAAGCGCACGAACGTAAACTCTACCGCAAAGAATCCATTTTCCTCATTTCAATAACCGTTATTGCCGTAATTCTTTATGTTGTTGGAATATTCTGGGCTGGTAATCTACTTGCATTCCTCGTCATTATCTGGTTGTTCACAAAGTTTGTGATCTTTTATTTTGTCGAAAAATTCCAGCAACGTGTTATTCCAGTGATCATGAATGCCTATAAAAGTACTTTGTCTTTTTTACTTAAAGGGATCCATCCATACCTCATTATAGGATTAACAGTTTTTCTTTTCTTTTTTACTTTCTATATGCTGGGCGTAAGAACACCACGTGTAGTTTTTTTCCCCGAGGGAGAGCCAAACAATATTTTTATTTACATTTCAATGCCTTCAGGAACTGATATTGAGGTAACAAACCGGGTAACTCAGCAGGCTGAAGACTCAGTGTTTGCAATTCTTGGCTATAACAACACTGACGTTGAGTCGGTGATTACCAACGTGGCTATTAATGCCGGACAAAATATCTTTGAGCGGAGTACCCAGGCTCGATTGGCAAAGATTGCCATCAATTTTCAGGAATACAAATACCGAACTGGAAAAAGTACAACAAAATACCTCGAAGAAATGCGGCAGAGAATTGTGGGGATTCCTGGAGCAAAAATCATCGTGGATCGCGAGCAGTCAGGTCCACCTACCGGGAAAGCCATCAATCTTGAGATCAGGGGGCAATCTGACCGTCCTTACCGCGAGTTGATCGCATTGTCAGAAAGCACGCGGTTGTTTATTGATTCATTAAATATCCATGGCATTGAAGATTTGCGTTCGGATGTTGAAATGGATAAACCTGAAATCGTTGTAAAAATTGACAGGATAAAAGCCAATCAGCTTGGAATAAGCACAGTTCATATTGGATCAATGCTGCGAACCGCCCTTGCTGGAACCACGGCTTCAAAGTACCGCGAAGGTGAAGACGAGTATCCTATTAATGTCCGGTTGGATAAGCAATATCGAGATCACCTTGATCAATTGTTATCAATTACCGCAGTTCTGCCTGGCGGACAAGATGGCTCTATGCGTGAAATTCCTCTATCTTCTGTGGCTGAAATCGAATACCAGAATTCTTATGGTGGTGTAATCCACCAGCAGTACCGTCCAACAGTAACCATTTCTTCGAATGTACTGACCGGCTACAATGCCAACGAGATCGTTCAACAGTTGCGCACAGCGCTCAACTCCTTCGATCTTCCCGATGGATACGAAATCACTTTCACAGGTGAACAGGAAGACCAGGCGGAGGCATCCAGCTTTCTTACTATTGCTTTTCTCATCGCAATATCAGTGGTATTTTTAATTTTGGTTTCCCAGTTTAATTCCCTCTCAAAACCGGTAATCATTATGTTACAGGTGCTTTTCAGTATGATCGGAATATTTCTGTTGACAATCATTTTCGGCATGAGTATCTCGGTGATCATGACAGGGATGGGCCTTGTTGCAGTGATTGGGATTGTAGTGAAAAACGCCATTATCCTGATCGACTACATTGATATCCTGATCAATCGTGGTTATAAATTCAAAGATGCTGTAGTCATCGGAAGTGCAACACGTCTTACACCGGTAATCCTGACAGCTTTTTCTACCATCTTCGGGTTGCTGCCGCTGGCCATTGGGATGAACATCAATTTTTACACGATTTTCACAGAACTGAACCCACACATTTATTTCGGCGGCGACAGTGCATCATTCTGGAATCCACTGGCCTGGACCATTATTTTCGGATTGTCGTTTGCCACTTTCCTTACACTTGTAGTTATTCCCGCCATGTATTATTTAATTTACCGTAAAAGACACACTGAACCAATTGCCGTGCAAAGCGTTGATTGAAGCAAAGTCCATGTTAAAATGACCAAAAACTTTTTATTGCTGCCAGTTGTCCTGATGATCATAAACGCCTGTAATCAGCCTGCCGAAGGTCCTGATCAGGTTTTACCCAAAGACAGGATGGATTCCATCAGCTACATCATAGGTTATGATTATGGTAAGGGCATTCGTGAGCAGGAAATCAAAGCAAATCCTTTTTTGGTTTATAAAGGGATCTATGATGCGCTGAATAAGGAACAAGGTCTTTTTGATGATTCGTTGCAAAGCAGGCTTATAGCAGAGTTCAACCAGGAGTTGGAAGTTAAGGATGCTGAACGATTCAACGAAATGTTGGCTAAAAATAAGCAGGACGGAGAAAAATTCCTTGAAGAAAACAGCAAAAAAGCGGATGTTTTTGTTTTACCTAGCGGACTTCAATACAAAGTCATGAAATTAGGTTCCGGGGATTATCCTTCGGTTGCGGACAGCATTACCATTCATTACCGTGCAATGTACCTTGACCGGACTACTTTCGACATGTCTTACGATGGCGGACCGGTGGATATCCGGATCAATCATCTGGTAAAAGGGCTGACTGAAGGTATCCGGTTGATGCAGCCCGGCGCCATTTTCGAGTTTTATATTCCATCCCAACTTGCTTACGGCGACCGCAATTACCTTGACCTTGTGCCCGCCGGTTCAACAGTCATTTATACCATCGAATTAATTGCCATTCATAATAAAAAATAAAACCAAAAAATCATGAACAACTTCACCTATTACAATCCTACAAAAATCATTTTTGGGGAAAATACCATCGCTAAAATTACTACAGAAATTCCGCATCATGCCAGGATTTTAATTACTTATGGCGGCGGTTCGATCAAGCAAAATGGTATTCATAAACAGGTAGTTAGTGCCCTTAAAGGATTTACCTTCTTTGAGTTTGGCGGGATTGAACCCAACCCACAATACAGCACGCTGATGAAAGCTGTTGAAATGTGCCGCAAAGAAAAAATTGACTTCCTGCTTCCCGTTGGAGGGGGGTCGGTACTGGATGGAACAAAGTTCATTGCAGCAGCTGCATCATTTGAAGGGGAACCATGGGATATTCTTGAGAAAGGAGCTAAAGTCGAATCAGTAATCCCCTTCGGCGCGATTCTCACATTACCGGCTACCGGCTCCGAAATGAATGCATTTGCTGTGATTTCAAGGAAGGAGATCGGAAAAAAACTGGCTTTTGGTGTCCCTCCGCTTACTAATCCAAGATTTTCAGTACTCGATCCCAACTTCACCCGTTCACTTTCACGTCGTCAGCGCGGTAATGGTGTGGTTGACGCGTTTGTACACGTTACCGAACAATACCTCACTTATCCGCAAAACGCTCCGTTACAGGACCGTTATGCCGAATCGGTGCTGAAAACACTTATCGAACAGGGTCCTGCTTACCTGAATCATCCGGAAGACATGGAAACCGCATCGAATGTGATGTGGAGCGCTACCATGGCGCTCAATGGACTGCTCTCCTGTGGAGTGATACCCGATTGGGCAACCCACAGTATTGGCCATGAACTAACAGCCCTCCATGGCATTGACCACGCCCGAACTCTTGCCATTGTATGGCCGGGTATGATGCGCGTGATGATGCCCGAGAAAAAAGTAAAACTGTTGCAATTTGCCGAAAGAGTCTGGAATATTACCGAAGGTAGCGACGCTAATCGCATCGGAAATGCTATTTCAGCAACCGAAGCATTTTTCAACAGTCTCGACGTCCCAACGAAATTATCCGATTATCAGCTTGATAAAACGGTTGTTGAAAAAGTGATTGAAAATCTTACCGCCAACGGCTTTACTGCATTGGGTGAAAAGAAGCTTGTCACCCCCGAAAAGGTTAGAGAAATTTTAATTGGAAGGTTGTAGTTTAATTTAAGATCAGGCATTTTACTTATTTTGCAAAATGAAACCAGCGCTTAAATTTACGGCCTGATGAATTTACTTACAGTTGAAAACCTGACAAAGTCGTTTGGGGAAAAAATACTTTTCGAGAACCTCTCCTTCGGAATCGAAGCCGGCCAAAAAGTCGCCCTGATTGCCCGAAACGGAGCAGGAAAAAGCACTTTGATTAAAATCCTTGCGGGGGAAGATACAGCTGACTCAGGACGGGTAACCATGGGCAATGATGTCACCATTTCCTACCTCCCCCAAAATCCTTTGATGGATAATCAGCAAACCATCATTGATTATCTCTTTGATTCACAAAACGACCTGGTGAGGCTGGTTAAGCACTACGAGGAGCTGATAAGCGGCAGGTTGGAAAATAAAGAAGAACTCAACCAGGTGGTGAGCAGGATGGACGAACTTCAGGCCTGGAATTTCGAATCGAAGATCAGGGAAATACTCGGAAGATTTGATATCAATGATTTGAATCAACCCATTGGCGAACTTTCTGGTGGAATGCGCAAAAAAGTGGCACTCTCAAAAGCGCTGATCGAAGAAGCCAACTTTATCATCATGGATGAGCCTACCAATCACCTCGATATCACCATGATCGAGTGGCTCGAAAACTACCTTGACCGGCAAAACCTCAGCATCTTCATTGTCACACACGACCGCTATTTCCTTGATAAAGTCTGCAATGTGATTCTTGAACTGGACAATCAGACGATATACCGTTACAAGGGAAATTATGCCTATTTCCTGGAAAAGAAAGCTGAAAGACTGGCTGTGGAAAAAGCCGGGATAGACAAAGCAAAATCGCTTTACAGCGTCGAACTGGACTGGATGCGCCGGCAACCTCAGGCAAGGGCTACCAAGGCGAAAGCGAGGGAAGATGCATTTTATGCCATTGAGGAAAAAGCAAAACTGAAAACCGAAAACGAGACCAGGGAGTTTAATGTACAGATGCAACGCCTTGGAGGAAAAATTTTAGAGCTAAATTACATTTCCAAAAAATTTGGCGACCAAAAAATACTGGAAGATTTCACCTATACCTTCAACAGGGGCGACCGGATTGGAGTCGTCGGGAAAAACGGAAGCGGAAAATCCACACTCCTGCGGATCATCATGGGTGAAATGAAGCCCGACAAAGGCAAAATCGTTAAAGGTCAGACCGTTGAATTCGGCTATTTCCAACAGGAAGGGTTACCCATTAACGAAGACAAACGTATCATCGATATCATCAAAGACATTGCCGAGCAGGTGGAAATGAAGAAAGGAAGTATGACCCCGGTACAGTTTCTCAACTATTTCAACTTTCACACAGATGTACATTACAATTATTTTTCAAAGTTAAGCGGAGGCGAAAAACGTAAACTTTATCTTCTCACAGTTCTGCTTCGAAATCCCAATTTCCTGATCCTCGACGAACCCACCAATGACCTCGACATTGAAACCCTGAATAAATTAGAGGAGTTTCTGCTCAACTACGAAGGCTGCCTGATGATTGTTTCCCACGACCGCTATTTCATGGATCACATTGTAGATCATGTGTTTGCTTTCCAGGGAAATGGAAAGGTAAAAGATTATTACGGTAATTATTCAGAGTTCAACCGGTTAATCAAACTGGAGGAGAAAAACTCAAAATACCTTCGTGATAAGAATGCGGAAAAGCCTGTTGCAAGGGAAAAGAAACCAACAAACAAGCCTACTTATAAGCAAGTTAAAGAGTTTGAATCGTTATCAGAGGAAATTCATTCCCTGGAAAAAGAGAAAGAGCATTTAGTAAACAACATGAATCAAGGCAAAGGCACCACTGAAAATTACCGCGAATGGTCTACCAGGGTTGGTGAACTGATTCGCCTGATTGATGAAAAAACCGACCGTTGGCTGGAGTTGAGTGAGATTGTTGAGGGGGAGTAGGAAAACAGTTGCCATTTTTACCGGGTTGTTGCTGGACGTTCATCATTGCCGGTATATCACCGGACAACTTTTTACAACCACAACAATGCCGCGAACAACCATTAAAACCAAAAACTTAACTCTAACTTAACATCCATAAATTTAAAACACTGTACTTTTGCTGCCAGAAAACAAAGATAAAAAATCGTCTTTGCGGAAATAAAAGCGGTGATGGCCAAGTAAAAGCTCATTGTCGCGACGGGGGAATCCTAAAAGGAACCTTCAAATGATGCTGGAAAATTCCGGCTTTTTTTATGCCCGGACTTTTGGTCTTCTCAAACATTCACTCATAATCTCTGTAAAAATATTTGGATGAGCTAATATTAAAAAAGCCCTTGCGAACAAGGGCTTAAAATCAAATCAGCAACAATAAATTATCTAAAGAAAATAATTCCTTCATGTCATTTTCAACAGCAGGTTGATCCATTTTACAAGATATTCCACGCTGCCGAGTTTACTCAAATCCAATGATTTAGTCCTAATATTAAGTGTATCATTTTCCGCTTTGCATTGCGGAATAATCACTGGCGGGATTTCTTCGGCAGGTTCTGCTTTTTCAGTTGATGAGAATTTATGAAGAACCGTGTCACGCATACACCGAGTCGTGTCATTACAACCTGTTACTGAGGAAATGGGTGGCACATCATCTGAGAGAATATCATCAGTGTTCTGAAAGTTAATCACTGTATTACCTCCTAGCATCAGCACATAAAATGCTGAGAATAATACGATTAATAAGATTTTCTTTTTCATGATTACAAGGTTTGATCACTGAATAACCAATCTTATGCCAATTCAGATAAGTGCTTGTTTGTCTGAATATTAAATTACACTCCTGCATAAATTATGTTCGGATTTAAGAAAATCATGTTCAAAAACGCACATGTAATTTTCGTCCAATTGAAATTAGACAGGAAGCATTTCAATTCCCCCGGATAATCTGATCCTTCATTTTCTTCAAACATTTACTTTTGCGGCGATGAAACATCAGAATAAAGCCTATATCTATGCCCTTACAGCCACCCTGCTTTGGTCAACTATAGGAACGGCATTCAAGCTCACCCTTAGGTATATTTCATTTGCCGATTTGCTGTTGATCGCTTCTCTTACTTCTGTCTTCGTGCTTTTCTTGGGTTTGCTTTCGACCGGTAAAATTGTTCTTCTCAAAAGCCTAAAACGCAATGATTACCTGAAAGCTGCAACTTTAGGAGCATTAAATCCATTTTTATATTACCTGGTATTGCTGAAGGCTTACGAACTTCTTCTTGCGCAGGAAGCAGGAACCCTTAACTATATCTGGCCGGTGGTTCTTGTTCTTCTTTCCATACCGCTACTCAGACAAAAGATTGGCTGGCTGAGTGTTGCTGCTGTTCTCATCAGTTTTTCGGGAACTATTATTATAGGTACTCGTGGAAAACTTCTTGAACTGCAATTTGGCAATCCGGTGGGTGTGATGCTGGCTGTTGCAAGCGCAGTATTTTGGGCATTATTCTGGATTTTCAATGTAAAAGATAAAAAAGATGAATTGGTCAAGTTGTTTCTGAACTTCTGTTTTGGCTCACTGTTCGTTTTGTTTTATGTAATATTCACATCAGGGCTGAAAGTACCAAATATTTTGGGGCTAACAGGTGCTGTTTACGCCGGCATTATTGAGATGGGAATTACCTATATCCTTTGGCTAAAAGCCCTGCAGCTTTCTGCTACTACGGCTAAAGTATCTAACATGGTTTACCTTTCTCCATTTATTTCATTGATTATCATAAGGTTTGTTGTGGGTGAGCAAATTCTGCTATCCACAATCATTGGCCTGATGCTGATCATCGGAGGAATTACCATGCAACAACTGATTCCAAAACCAAAAGTGACGACCAATGATAAACATCACTGATTTGATCAAATGTTCCAAGTTGAGATGATTGAGGAGTTTATTAGCAAAAAAAACTGATTTGTATGAATAATAATCCAAATTTGGAAGCCCTAACATTTCAGGTAATCCAACTCGCCAAAACCATCACCATTTACCTGAAAGATGAAATGAATGCATTTGGCAATGAGGCCATCGAAATCAAAGGTTTGCACAATTTTGTGACTTATGTTGATAAAATCGCTGAAAAGAAAATCATAGCTGCATTAGCTGAAATTCTTCCCGAAGCTGGTTTTATAGCCGAAGAAACCCAGGACACAAAAAAGGGTGAACGATACAACTGGGTAATTGACCCGCTTGACGGTACAACGAATTACATTCATGGTGTCCCGGTTTTTTCGGTGAGCATTGCGCTGCTGGATGGCAATGAGGTTGTTGTTGGGGTGGTGCACGAGGCTGTACGCGATGAATGCTTCTACGCCTGGAAAGGAGGTCCGGCTTTTTTGAACGGGAAAACAATGAAAGTCAGCACTGCCGGAAAGTTGAATGACAGCTTGATGGCGACCGGATTTCCGTATTATGACTACTCAAAACTCGATCCCTATTTAAAGATTTTCAGGCATTTAATGGAAAACACACACGGCATCCGCAGGCTTGGATCGGCGGCTGTTGATCTGGCTTATGTTGCCTGTGGAAGGTTTGAAGGATTTTACGAATATGGCCTCAACAGTTGGGATGTCGCTGCCGGAGCACTTATTGTAAAGCAGGCCAGTGGTAAGGTTACCGATTTCAACGGTGGAACTAATTTTCTTTTTGGCAGAGAAATCATTGCCACAAATCGATTAATTCATGATGAATTTTTAGGAATTGTGAAGAAATATTTTTGCAATTCCTGGTGATGAATTAAAGTGATTTCAAAACCATTGAAAAGAGAAACCTTTTTCAACCGTTTAAACACCAGATGAAATAAATCTAATTTCACAGGTTATTAATCAAATTTACTTTACTATATTTGCGGTGTTGAATTCAATGTAAATCGACAATCAGGTATTAATATATCATAAATCAAAAAGTGAGGTCGTTATGAAAAAATTATTGTTCTTCTCAGGTTTAGCTGTCCTTTTTCTATTCTGTTCCTGTTCTTGCCCAAAACCGGAGGTAGTTGATGCGGATAAGGAAATCAGTGAAGTTAAAAAAGTCCTTGATAAATATCGTTATGCGAATGAAAATCAGGACATTAATGTAATCGAGGAAATCTGGTGTCCTAACGAAACGATAGTAAGCATTGGTACTGAAAAGGGTGACCGGCTTGTTGGATTTACACAAATTCAAAATGTTGTTCAGCGGCAGTTTGAGACCTTTTCTGAGACCTACATTACACCTGCAAACCAAATTGTACAGATTGGCGAAGATGGAAAAACCGCCTGGTTTTCGCAAACCATGAATTACAATTTCATTCTTGATGGAACAGCCTATAGCTTCAAGAACCTGCGCTATACAGGAGTTCTGATTAAGAAGGAGGGGAAGTGGAAATTGGTGCAGACACATATGTCCATCCCTTATAATCCATTAAAGGAATAATCAATCCGTTTTAATGAATTGACGAAAGACTTAAACAGCGCCTTCAAATTGTTTAAGAAAGCGGAGGTCGTTTTCGAAAAACAGCCGCAAATCATCAATCTGGTATTTAAGCATAGTTATGCGTTCGATGCCCATACCAAAGGCCAGGCCTGTGAATTCTTTACTGTCGATATTACAACTTTCGAGCACACTGGGATCAACCATTCCGCAACCAAGGATTTCGACCCAACCGGAATACTTGCAAATTTTGCATCCGGCTCCGCCACAAATTTTGCAGGAAATATCCATTTCGGCTGAAGGTTCGGTAAACGGGAAATAAGACGGTCTGAAACGCACCTGTGTATTTTCACCAAACATTTCGGTAGCAAAGTAGTACAGTGTTTGTTTGAGGTCGGCAAAGGAAACATTGTGATCAATATAAAGGCCTTCGACCTGGTGGAAAATGCAATGGGCACGGGCAGAAATGGCTTCATTACGAAACACCCTGCCTGGCGCGACAACCCTGATTGGTGGTTTGCTGTTTTCCATAACCCGCACCTGCACCGAACTTGTATGCGTCCTCAAAGCGATCCTGTTGGAGGCATCGGCATCAGAATCATTTATGAAAAACGTATCCTGCATATCTCTTGCGGGATGTTCTTCAGGAAAATTGAGTGCTGAGAAATTGTGCCAATCATCCTCTATTTCAGGTCCTTCAGCCACGGTATAGCCAATTCTGGCAAAGATGTCAAGAATTTGTTTTCGTACTATGGCGAGGGGGTGTCGTGCTCCCAGATTCTGGAAATCAACCGGGCGCGTTAGATCAATTGCAACGCCTGTTGTTGCCATTTCTTTATCCGAAATCGTTGCTTTGATTTGGTTATATTTATCCTGAGCTTTGGTTTTTAAAATATTCAGCGCCTGCCCTATGGTCTTTCTTTCATCTGGCGCTACATTTTTAAATGCCTCGAAAAGCAGGGGTATTTTTCCTTTTTTGCTCAAATATTGTATACGGAATACTTCGATCTGCTCCGGTGAATCCGTGTTGAAAGCATCAACCTCCCGGAGTAATTGTTCAATTTTTTCTTTCATGAAAAGGGTAATTGCGGGCGATTAACTTACTTGATAATTTTGATCGTCATTTTTACATCCTCCAGCGGTTTGTCCCCCGGAGCAGTTTTCACAGCTGCAATTTTATCAATCACATCAAAACCGTCTGCAATTTGCCCGAAGACAGTGTAGGCGCCATCGAGGTGGGGTGTGCCGCCAACTGTAGTGTAAGCCTTGCGCTGATCTTCGGTGTACTGAATCCCGGATCGCTGGGCCATAGCATCAAGGGTGGCATCGTTAAGAATTTGACCGTGAACGATATAAAATTGTGATCCTGAAGATGCTCGTAACGGGTTGACATTATCACCCATCCGTGCTGCAGCCAGTGCACCTTTTTTATGAAAATGTTGGGGAAGAATCTCAGCGGGGATAGTATAACCCGGATCTACCTGGCCGGTTGTGCCCTGGCCTCCCTGAATCATAAAGTTGTTAATTACCCGGTGAAAAATCGAGCCATTGTACCAGCCTTGTTCCACCAGTTTAATAAAGTTATCGCGATGTTGAGGAGTATCATTAAAGAGGACTCCTTTTATGTCACCGTATTCAGTTGTAATAATGAATTTTACCATTTTATCCTGTGCATTCAAATTGGCGGCAAAAATAAGAATCATTGCCACAAAAAGAGCAATTAGCTTTTTCATCGATGTTGATTTTTATGATTTTAGAAAATTCTGATTATTTATTGAATAATTTGATCGTCATCTTAAGATCGTTAACCGGGCGATTGCCATTGCCGGTTTGCGCATTAGCAATTTTGTCAATCACATCAAGGCCTTCGATCACCTCGCCAAAAACTGTGTATTGTTGGTCGAGGAATGGAGTACCACCAATTTCTTCATAAATTTTAATTTGCTCAGGGGTATAAAACACACCGCCGCGGGAGGCAATATTGTTCAACTCGGCCTGTGTGATTTTTTTACCCTGAACGATGTAAAACTGTGATCCGGATGATCTTCTTTCGGGGTTCATCTGGTCGCCTTGCCGGGCAGCAGCCAGTGCACCTTTTTTATGGATAAACTCAGGATGGAATTCGGCCGTTAGTGTATAACCCGGTCCTCCCATCCCGAGCGGTTTATCCCGTGGTGCATTTTTTGAATCAGGATCGCCGCCCTGCACCATGAAATCCTTAATAACACGATGAAAGAGTGTTCCGTTGTAATACCCTTCTTCTACCAATTTAATGAAGTTGTCGCGGTGAATTGGAGTTTCGTCATAAAGAATTACAATCATGTCTCCAAACGAAGTTGAAATTACTGCCTTTTGTAATTTTTGCTCAGATGCGGCAGGAATTTGTACAGGAGGCTCCTCGGGTTGTTCCACCGGGGTTACTACAGATTCAGTGATTTGATCGGTTTTTTTGGCAGATTCAGGTTTAGTAACCTGTCCACATGCCATGAAGTAGAAGGCTGATAAGAGCATCAGCCCTTTTAAACAGAAGATTTTCATGAGTAAAGATTTTTGCCTGATTTACAATTTAACCTTTTTCAAAACTCATTTAGCGCTGTAATATTTTATGAACTGTTCAAAATCTGACAGTTCAAGTTCAGGATTTTGGAGATGATTTTTGTTGCCGCTGAGTTTGGAAACAAGTGCGGCAAAGTGGCTCGTAACTCTCCTTTTCACCCAATTCTACCAGTTTTGTGCCCCCGGCAATCCTGTGCGAATACTGAGCAAGGTTACCGCATTCTATACAAATTGCGTGGACTTTGGTCACATATTCGGCGGTAGCCAGTAGTGCGGGTATAGGACCAAAAGGTTTTCCCTGGAAATCCATATCAAGTCCGGCCACGATAACACGAATGCCATTATTCGCCAACTGATTGCAGACAGATGGAAGTTCACTGTCGAAAAACTGGGCTTCGTCAATGCCAATAACGTCCACATCATTAGCCAGCAGGAGTATTTGTGTTGAGGATTCAACGGGGGTAGAAGATATTTTGTTGGCGTCGTGGGAAACCACATTTTCTTCGTCGTAACGCACATCAACCGCCGGTTTGAAAATCTCAACTTTTTGCCGGGCAATCCGGGCACGTTTGAGCCTGCGGATCAGTTCTTCGGTCTTACCCGAAAACATCGAACCACAGATCACTTCGATCCACCCCCTGCGCGATCCTGTTTCATTTTTTATCTCAAGAAACATCGTATTATCCAGTAAATTGCCTTTGCTTCAAAACATTACCAACTTGGATACGCTTTTAACAAATGATTCGTTTAATTAGCGGCAAATTTAATGTTTTCCTTTTCAATAAATCGCTGCAGCTAATTTATGGAACAACAAAAAGTTTTGATTGATGATATTTCCGGCATCCTCAACAAGATAAAAAAGGATTGGGACAGGGTTATATCCAATGGTCATATCATTTCAAAAATTGAAAAAGATATTCTGATCACTGACCTGAAGATCGCTTACGAGTTGGCTACGGAGCTGAAAGTTACAAGTATGGCTTCCTTCTACCGGCAAAATAATTTACATTCATCACCGGAAGCCGGGCCTGAATCAAAAGAGCTACCTTACTCCTACTCACTGACAGATGAAGAATTAAAACCCTTGCCGCTACAGGATAATGCAGAACCTGTTGAACCGGATAATGGAAATGTTTCACACTCCAAACCTAATAAGACTATTTTTGATTTTGATCAGCAGGACGCCAGGCCTGAATCTCAAAAAGAAGAAACCAAAACTCATCCGGGACAGTCAAAATTAATGGTTGACCTGTTTACGGCTCCCAAAACGGTTTCCGATGTGTTGCACGGCAACGGAGACAACTCACTGGCTTCCAAGATTCAGAACAACCGGATAAGCGACATCAAGGCTGCCATTGGTATTAATGACAAGTTTACCTTTATTAATGACATATTTAAAGGTGAAATTACAAAATATAATGAGGGGATTGAAAAGTTGAATAATATGGAACACTATCATGAAGCGTTGGACTATATTGAACAATCAGGATTAGCAACCGGAACACCTGAAAATAAAGCGGCTCTCGGCAGGCTCACTGATCTGATCAAACGAAGATACCAATCATAAACATTACTATTCCTATACCAAAAGCTTATTTATGCGAAAATTGTACTTAGTCTCACTGGTGTTGCTCATGGTTACAATGCTGACATCCTGTTTAAAAACAAAAAATGAGGCGCTTCCATTAGGTGAAGTCGATCTTGGATTTATTGAAGCGTTAACCCCTGATGCCAGGTACCTGACCTTTTATTTTTTTACTAAGGAGCAATTTCCCTGCACAAATTATTTCATCAATTATAACTATTCCAATGATCTTGGAAATTTAGAAATTCACCTTAAAAACATAGAGGTTACAGATTTTTGCTTGACGGCAGCTGGCCCTGCGACTGCACAGATGAACCTTGGGATTTATCAGATGGGCGCCTATCAGGTTTTAATTAAAGTGGTGAATGCAGAGAATTCAGGCACACTTCAGGTTACACCTTCCCAATATATCCTGACCATAAACGACCCACAAATGCTCACGCAACTGACCGACACACTCAACCGGATTCCGGAAAATACTATATGGGGCTATGTTGCATACAACGAAGAGGAATACATGAGTGTAGCCGCTGCCTGCCTTGATTCGATTGAACAACACGGTGCAGTGCCTATCTCCCTGGATCAGGGAAATTTCGGGTATTTCAGTCTAAATGAAGAAGGTGAAATAAACCTTATTGATCAAGCCGAAGCAAAGTTTAGTATCGGTTTTATCTATGAATTCGAGGGTAGTGATGAAGAAATCAACAGCGTGATTCGTTATTTTTACATCAACCATTATGACGAGGTATTCCTTTTCATCAGAAATGATGATGGCGAAGTGTTCAACTCAAATATTATTTAATCCAGTTGCGTTTTATCTTATCCCAATGATTATAATCAGAACCATTTTAAAATAACGACATAAAAGGCAACCATCTTAACCGTATTTAGTCTTCAAATATCATTTACTCAAAACTAATAATTAATCCACATGAAAAATGTTTTTACACTGCTTATCCTGTCAGTGTTTCTTTCCTTGGGCTTCGGCCAAAAAATTAATGCAACCGGTTCAAGTTTGATCTCGGAGCGTTTAAACCAGCAAATTTTATCGGCTAAAAGTGGCGATCTGATCAGGGTCAACATTTTAATGCGGGAGCAATTTGACACACAGCAACTTCTCCGTAATGTAGAAACCATGGAAAGAGAAGAGCGGCGTGCGTACGTTATCTCGGTATTGAAAGCGTTTTCATCTCTTTCTCAAAAAGACGTGTTGGCTGAACTTTCTACCTATGAGCGCAATCAACAAGTTTCTGAAATTACTGCCCTTTGGGTAGCCAATGTCATTAACTGTTATGCTACGCCAGAGGTACTTGCTCAACTTGACGGCCACAGAGACATCGAATTAATCGATTATGATGCTTATCAAATAGTACTCGATCCTGAAGAACGCAAAAATGCTGTTGCTGAGCAGGGCAACCCTAAAAATCGTGAGATTACCTGGAATGTAACAAAAATCAATGCCCAGCTTGTTTGGGCATTAGGTTACGACGGTGAAGGGGTAGTCGTAGCGGTAATTGACACTGGTGTAAACTACAACCATGTTGACCTGGTGAACAATGTCTGGGAGCATCCCGAATATCCTTATCATGGATGGAATTTTGTGAACAATTCTAACAATCCGATGGATGATCAGGGACATGGAACCCATTGTGCCGGAACTGTTGCTGGTGATGGCACTGCAGGCTCACAAACCGGAGTAGCTCCCGGAGCGACTATTATGTGTCTTAAGGTGCTTGACTCGGGCGGTGGTGGAAACCAAAGTTCTGTATGGTCAGCTGTTCAGTTCAGTATCGAAAATGGCGCCCATGTGTTAAGCCTTTCTTTAGGCTGGCAGCACTCATGGGGGCCAAACCGTTCCGCATTCCGTCAGTCTTTTGACAGCGCATTGGCTGCAGGACTTGTGGCTTCAGTGGCTGCAGGTAATGAAGGCGATCAACAAGGAAGTTATCCTATCCCGGATAACGTGCGAACTCCCGGCGATTGTCCTCCGCCATGGCTGCATCCTGATCAGACGCTCACTGGTGGGATTTCCAGTGTAGTGTGTGTTGGTGCTACTGATAGCGGTGATGGATTAGCCGGATTTTCAAGTCGCGGCCCATTAACATGGGCAACCATTACCCCTTATAATGATTACGCTTATCAACCGGGAATGGGCTTGATTCGCCCTGATGTTTCAGCTCCGGGAGTTAGCATTAAATCGCTTGCCCATTACAGCAACACCGGTTACGAATCGGGGTGGAGTGGAACTTCAATGGCAACTCCGGCCGTTGCCGGTGTTATGGCACTAATGATGCAGAAAAACATGGGAATAACACCTGCTCAAATCAACCAGACTCTGGAAGAAACCACTGTGGTGCTTCAACCCGGAAAAAATAACAACAGTGGCTCCGGCCGCGTTAATGCACTGGCTGCTGTTGAAGCAGTTTCCATGCCAGGACCAAGCTATTATTCACATACATTTAACGATGCAAGTGGAAATGGAAACGGAATCCTGGAACCCGCAGAATCGGTGCTGATGACCCTGGCGATGGCCAATTTCAGTGACGAAGCGGTCAGCGCTGTTACTGTGAATCTTTCAACGGAATCTGATTTTATCACCATTACTGACGGTACAGAATATTATGGTGATTTTGGCCTGGAAAGTATAATTGAAATGGAAGATGCATTTGCTTTTGACGTGGCCAATAATATTCCGGGTGGTGAAGCTGTCAAGTTTATCATAACCGCTGTCAGTGGTGATGAAAGTTGGGAAAGCAGTTTTACTGTGACAGCCTATGGGGTAACTTTAGCAACCGGGTTATTCACTATTAATGATCCTAACGGGAACGGGAACGGCAATCTTGATCCGGGTGAAAACGTGTTAATTTCAATCGAGGTAAATAATCTTGGACAGATTGCCGCCCCCAATTTAGTTTGTACACTTACCACTTCATCTCCTGAAATAACCATCAACAATGGGTCTTTTACTATTTCAGAACTGGGGGCCGGACAATCAGAAAATACAACTTTCAATATCACTGTGAGCCCTGATGCTGCGGTTGGTACAGTAGTAACACTTGATCTCACCCTCGTTTCTGGTTTCTATACATTCGAAACTTCATTTTCCCCAAAAATCGGATTAATTGTAGAAGATTTTGAAACAGGAGATTTTAGCCAGTACGCTTGGGAATTTGGCGGAAATGCACCATGGACAATCGTTAGCACCGGAGCCTACGAAGGAACTTATGCCGCAAAATCCGGCGCCATTGGCAACAATGCTTCTTCGCAAATCAGTGTCGCCCTGGAAGTTGCCGCAAATGACACCATCGCTTTCTACCGGAAAGTTTCCTCGGAAGCCAGCTATGACTTCCTTCAGTTTTTTATTGATAATACAAAAATGGGTGAATGGTCGGGCGAGGTGGCCTGGAGCAGAGTATCCTATCCGGTTACTGCTGGTACGAGAACCTTTAAATGGGTTTATATAAAAGATGTATTCGTCGTCTCCGGTCAGGACTGTGCATGGATTGACTACATTGAATTCCCCGGGATGGCCGATCAAACCATGACTGTAAATGCCGGCGAAGATGCAGAGATTTGCATTGGACTGGATTTTCAAACTGCCGCTAACGCTCAAAACTTTAACAGCCTGTTATGGACAACCTCCGGAACGGGAACATTCAACAATAACACCCTCCTGAACGCCATTTATACACCCAGTCAGGCTGATTATGATGCAGGCAATGTTACACTGTCACTCACAGTTTATGGAGATGGTGGGGCAACCTTAACTGATCATCTTACATTAAATTTCCTTTACACACCTGATGCACCTGAACCAATTACCGGACTTCCCACCGTGTGTATGGGCTTTAGTGAGTATTATCATACAAACGGATCAACAAATGCCGACTGGTATGAATGGGAACTTTCACCGGACTACGCCGGAAGTTACAGCGGAAATGATACATCGATCATGATTACTTTTACGGAAGGATTTACCGGCAGCGCGATCCTTAAGGTTCGTGGAATGAATGACTGCGGTGAAGGTGAATTTTCTGTTGAATTCCCTATCCAGGTAGATGATTGCACAGGTGTAAATGAAATTTTAGCCGGAGAAAAATTCACGGTCGCGCCAAACCCAAACAATGGTTCATTTTTAATTACCTTTGCCGATGATATTGTAAAGGATAATACTATTAAAATTCTCGATACAAAGGGACAAACCTTATTCGTGCAGACAAACAGCGGCGCTAATCAGCTTCAGCTGGATGTCAGATCACTTGAAAACGGTTTTTACTTCCTTATGATCGAAAACGAATTTTCAACTTCAATTGAGAAACTTATCATTAACAAATAATTCAAAATGACGGGGAACTGTTTCATCATTCATTTTTTTGCCTGACCTTTTAAGGCCTGAATAACCAGGCCTCAATCAATTATGCAAAGGAGAGGATGAAGAGGCGGTTTCCCATTTTTTAACTAACAGTACTATGAAAAAAATTTTCCTCTCCTGTGTTGTGTTTTTAGGGTTGGCAGCTTTTACCTTTGCCGATGTCATCAAACAGAGTTACTCATTTAGTCAGCCTAAAATTGAATCCTCAGATGGCTTTCATCGGCTGCAATTTGAAGGATTGTTGCAAAGTGGTTTGGCCGGTGAGCCGACTTTACCTTATCAAGCTGTATCGTTACTCATCCCTCCCGGTCATTCGGCTTCCGGAATACAAATCGAAACCGGTGAAGAGGTTTATTTAGAAGGTTTTTACAGGATTTTCCCCATGCAATATTCTCAGCCCATCTCAAAAGGAGGTTCGGGAATTTTTGCTTTCAAAGAGGATGTTTATGCAAAAAATGCCGCTTACCCCGAGCAAATGAACGGGGAGGTGGTTACCTATTTTATGAATGGATTTGCAGTGGTTATGACCTCATTTACTCCGGTAAGGTACAATCCGGCAACAGGAAAGTTATCCTATTTCAAAGAAATCACCATCAGTATCGAAACCAAAGCTGATGAAACTGCGGCTGAAGCGCTTATGAATATCAATTCATCGGAAGCGGTCATGCAAAGGCTTGGCCTTTTAGTCCAGAATATGGAAATGGTTGCTGCATATCCCACCCGGTCAGGTAAAAGCGATGATTATGATTTGCTGATCATCACTGCTGCACAGTTTGAAAGTACTTTCCAATCCATGGTCAGTTTTTATGCCCCTTATGGAATTGCTGCACATGTTGTTACAACACAGACCATTTACTCGTCAACACCCGGACAGGATAACCAGGCAAAAATCAGAAATTATATTATCCAGGAATATCAGGATCATGGCATACAACATGTTACCCTTGCAGGTGATGTTGAACATGTTCCTTATCGCGGATTTTACTGCACTGTTCAGTCTTCATCCGTTTACACAGATGACGACATCCCCTCCGACCTTTATTTTTCAGGGCTTGATGGCAATTGGAACACCAACGGAAACAACCTTTGGGGTGAAATTGGCGAAGATGATCTTTTACCGGAAATCGGGATTGGCCGTATGAGTTTCAGCACAGCAACTGAACTTAGTGCAATGTTCAACAAGCTGACGAGCTATATGGGATCACCGATCCTTGGCGAACTGAGCAATCCTCTGATGGCCGGAGAACACCTTTATGATAACCCACTGACCTGGGGTTGCGATTACCTTGATCTGCTTGTAGGTTACCAAAACGAAAATGGCTACATCACCAATGGAATACCGGAAGACCACAACATCGAATGGTTGTGTGACCGCGACCAGACCTGGTCGGCATCGCTGCTCAGAACCAAGATCAACCAGGGGAAATCATTTGTTCATCATGTGGGACATGCCAACTCTAATTACACGATGAAGATGTACAACAGCGATATTACGAATGCAAATTTTTCGGGTGTGAACGGAACTACGCATAATTATACCCTTGCTTATTCGCACGGTTGCATTTGCGGGGCTTTCGACGATAATGACTGCATTGCCGAACGGATGATCAACATCGAAAACTTCGCAGTGGCTGTGATCATGAATTCCCGCTACGGCTGGTTTAACGAAGGACAGACGGAAGGCCCGTCGGCTCATCTCCACCGTGAATTTGTGGATGCACTTTATACCGTTAAAGAGCCACACATCGGGATGGCACATACACTTTCGAGAATAAAAACCGCACCCTGGGTTAACGCACCCGGGCAATGGGAAGAAGGCGCTTTACGCTGGTGTTTCTACGATTGCAATGTACTGGGTGATGCCGCTCTGAGAATCTGGACCGATGAACCGGTGAACATTACGGCAACTTATCAGAATGCGCTACCCATAGGCGTTCCCTCCATCTCAATCAATATTAGTGGTAACGGACCCGTTGAAGGGCTTGTTTGTTCTTTCATTAAAGATGGCATAACATACGGCAAGGCATTAACCAACGCTGCCGGTCAGGCACAGATTACTTTTGACCAAACCATCACTGAACTTGGCGAAGCAGCAATTTATGTGTCCGGCTATAACTGTCTGCTGAACGAATTCCCGGTGCTTGTTATCCCTAACGAGGGCGCCTATGTTGTTTATGAATCATCCTTAATTAATGATGCTCAGGGGAACAACAACGGCCAGCCCGACTATACTGAATCCATCCTGCTGACAACAACACTGAAAAACGTAGGAACTGCACAGGCTTCAAATGTTACAGCCACCCTGCTTTCAACCAGCCAGTTTGTAACCATTACCAATGCCAACGCATCGTTCGGTACTATTCCCGGACAAGGCACTATCACTGTTGATGATGCTTTTGCCTTCGATATTGCCGGAAATGTTCCCGATCAACACCCCATCGTTTTCAATATCGAAGCTGCCGGTCAGAAAAACTGGTCGTCAGGATTTTCTATCATTGCCAACGCCCCAATGCTGGAAAAGGAGAGTGTAATGATCAATGATGCCGGGACAGGCAACAACAATGGTATGCTTGATCCGGGCGAAACAGCCAACATGGTAATCACCATTCAAAATAGCGGTCATGCACAGGCTTTTTCAGTTGAAGCTTCATTAACGTCTGCTGACCAGTATATTACAATAAATACAACATCAGCTCAAAGCCTTGGCAACATGAATGTTGGTCAGTCTTTACCGGCTACTTTCAGCGTTTCGGCAAGCGCTAATACCCCTGCAGGCTACACTGCCCAGTTGACTTTCCATATTGAGGCCATGCACGGTATCGAAGTTGAACAAACCATTTCGCTACTCTTTACCGATTATTGCTACCCAACCGCAAATTGTTCCTTTGGTGATGGGCTTACAGGCTTCTCATTGGGGACAATAAGTAACATGAACAGTGGTTGCAGTTCCAATGGTTATGGTGATTTTACCAGCATGTCCGCCAATATTGAACAAGGACAGAGTTACACCGTTTCGCTGCAGACCGGCTATAGCGACCAGAATGTTTGCCTATGGGTTGATTTTAACAGCAATAAAGAATTTGAATCATCCGAACTACTGCTAAATGATTTTAATCTTGCTAATTCCGGCCAGGTTTACACGACTCAAATTACTATTCCCCAGGACGTAATGGGCGGTTTAAAAAGACTAAGGGTCCGGGCAAATTGGCTGGACAGCGCTTCTGATCCCTGTGCAAATTTTTCATACGGCGAAACTGAGGACTATACCGTGATCCTTCCGGCAGGCACCCTGGGTGTTACCGCATATTGCGACCCCAGCGAGATCTGTCTATATGAATCCACCCAGCTGATGGCTATCGCCAGCGGCGGATCAGGCAATTATACATACCAATGGTCGCCTGTAACCGGGCTGAGTAATCCTAATATTTTCAATCCAGTTGCAACACCAGAGGAAACCACCACTTATACTGTTGAGGTAAATGACGGCTCTTCTACCATCAGCCAGCAGTTGGTTGTAACTGTCCACCCGCTTCCTGCAACTCCGGTTATTCAGTTGAACGGCGCTATACTGAGCTCCAGCGCTGCTTCAGGCAACCAATGGTATTGCAGCCTTGGCATGATTGAAGGCGCTACCGGACAGTTTTACACCTGCACATGGGAAGATGTTTACTTTGTGATGGTAACAGGTGAGTATGGCTGCGTTTCAATGCAGTCCAACAGCATTCATGTGGTGGTGACTGCGGTGGATGATCCTGAAAACCAAAAAGATCTTTCCATTTATCCGAATCCATTTGCTGACAAGGTGTTCATTGAATTTGAAAGCAGAATGGGTGAAAACATCAAATTGTCTGTTTACAATGCTTTAGGCCAGGAAGTTAAGGTTGTTTCCGAAGGTATCAGTTTACAAAATGCATTGGAAACCGTTGAGGTTTCAACAGAGGGATTTGACAATGGTATCTATTATTTCAAGCTTACTACCGATCAACGGGTAGTGGTAAAGAAAATGATCAGAACCAGGTAATTACAACATATTGATTGACAATCCCGGATTAACCGGGATTGTTTTTAGTGAAAAATTATTGCTTTATTTGTTTCATATTTATTCAACTAATAACATTCACTCCATGAAAAAATTTACGATTGTATTATTGCTCGGATTTATTTCGATTCTGGCATTTAGCCAGAAGAGCTGGGTTCCATTTACGAGCCAGCAGCCCTTACAGCACGAAATTACCATCCTGAACTCCGACCGCTCAGGGCTTATCCTTGAAGTTTCCATTCCAGGGATGTTCAGTGAGGTTGTAACCCATGAAAACATGATTTTCGAGAGAATTTCACTCGACGACAACCGTACGACCAAGGAAGTCGGACGTCCGGAACTTCCGATGCTCCACGAGTTGATCGGGATTCCGGGAAACCAGAAAATATCGGTTACCATTCTTGAGACGGAAACGATGAAATTTGGCGGATATCATATCTATCCGTTCCAGACACCAACCACCGACAACCCTGGTGGCCATTCACACCCGTTTGTGATGGACGAGGCCTTTTACGGGAAAAATGCAAATTATCCGGCTGAAAATGTGGTAATGAGTCAGCCGGGTGTTTGGCGCGATGTAAAAGTTGCAGGTGTGCATATTACCCCATTTACTTACAACCCGGTAACAAAGGAATTGGAGGCCATCACCCGTTTAACATTGAAAATTGAATTTTCAGGCCATGATCCATCGATGAGCTTCACCCCGAAAATGGAGATCACTCCAAAATTCTACCAGATGTACGGCGCAGCCATTGCCAACTTTGATGATCTAGGATATACTTTAACCTATCGTGATACGCCGGCTACTAAATATCTGGTCATCACCAACACCGAAGCAGTAAGTTCTATTCAACCGCTTGTGGACTGGAAAAACCAGATGGGACATAAGGTTGAAGTTAAAACAATTGAGGCTGGCTTTACTACTCCGGCACATTTCAAAGCCTACATTTCCGAGCTTTATGCTGAAGGATTGGAATATGTACTAATGGTAGGCGATGCTTATCCGAATGGCGGCAACAACGGTGGGCCAAATGTGGTTCCCATGTTTTATTGGGCGCCGGGTGGTGAAGACCCTTCCTACTCCGATAGTTGGTACACATGCCTTGACGGACCGGACGATCATTATGCTGACCTGGCCATCGGACGTTTTGTTTACGACGTTAACCAGTTGGGTCAACTCCAGTTACAGATTGAAAAAACCATGACCCATTATCTCAATCCTGATCTGTCGGATAACTGGGCTGAAAACACCATTTTAATTGCTCACAAAGAACAATATCCTGGCAAATACACCCTATGTTGTGAAGAAATCCGCACATTTAATTATGCAATTCAAACTCCCATTTTCGAAAAAGCATATGGTGGTGAAGCTTATTCCAATGGCCAGGTGGTTGAATTTGTCAACAATACCGGTGTTGGAATTTTCAACTATCGCGGACACGGAAGTGCAACCCAGCTCTGGGACTGGACAACAGCAAACCCAACGCATTTTACGGCTACTAACGTAAATCAGCTAACCAACTTCGAACAGTTATTTGTGTTTTTTGATGTTTGCTGCGATAACATGGATATTGTAGCTCACGTTGGTGATTGCCTTTGTGAGTCTTTCATGAAACATACAGGTGGTTCTGTAGCGGTGAATGGCGCCATCATTCCATCCTACACCATTCCAAACCACGATTATGACAAGGAAATGTACAAAGCTGTTTTCAATGAAGGGATTACAAACATCGGTTATGTAACCAACTATGCAAACGTTACCGTGCTCAATGTTCACGGAACAATCGGACGCTCAAATGTCAGAACCTATCTTTGGTTAGGCGACTCCTCAATCGAACCCTGGACCATGCAACCGATGACCGTCACAGCGCTTCACAATGAACAAATTTTCCTCGGTTTATCTGAATTTGTGGTCAATGTATTAGGAAACGGTAATCCGGTTGAAAATGCTTTGGTTTGTGTAACTAACGAAGATGGTAGCGTTTATGGCGTTGCCTACAGCGATGCAGCAGGCGTTGCAACGGTTCAGTTTGACGGTCCGGTGCAAACACCAGGCGAAGCTACGGTTACGATCACTAAACACAATTATGTTCCGTATCAGGCAGTTGTCCCTGTTATTCCACAGGCAGGTCCCTATGTAGTAAAGGATTCTTTTGTAATTAACGACAATGCCGGTGGTAACGGCAACGGACTGATGGATTATGCAGAGTCCATTTTACTTACCCTAAGCGTTAAAAATGTAGGTATCCAGATAGCACAAAACGTGGTTGTTACTTTATCTACCGAAAGCGAATATGTTAACATCACTACTGCATCAGCCAATTTTGGCAATATTGCACCAGATCAGATTGTTACGCTTGTTGATGCCTTTGCCTTCGATGTGGCAGAAAATATACCTGACAATCACGCCGTGTTGTTTACAGTTTCAGCTTCAGATGGTTCCGATAGCTGGAACAGCAATATTGTGATTACAGGTCATTCTCCGGTGTTGGTATATGATAGCTATGAAATCTTAGATCCGACAGGAAATAACAACGGAAAATTAGATCCGGGTGAGGAGGCCACCGTTGTCATTTCTGTAAAAAATACCGGATCAGCCGATGCATTTGATGTTCTTGCACAGTTAACAACCAATGATACTTTTCTTCAGGTAACCCAAACCGGACCTCAGCCATTTGGCGACATTGCAGCAAATTCGACTGCAAACGCTTCATTTGGCGTTTTTGCTTCCGAATCAACCCCGGCAGGTCATTCGGCTAATTTAGCTGTTGAAATGACAGCCGAGCACAACATTACCGGATCGGGCAGCTTCAATGTGATCATCGGCCAGATTCCGGTTGTCATCATTTGTCTTGACCCTAATCACAGTTCCGGCACACAAATGCAGACTGCGATGAATACGATCGGAATCACTTCGGAATATGTTACCACATTCCCAACCAATCTCAGTCTTTATTCATCCGCATTTGTTTGTCTGGGTATTTACAGTAGTAACACTGTTTTATCCTCCACACAGGGACAACAACTGGCTGATTTCCTCAATGGTGGTGGCTCACTGTATATGGAGGGAGGCGACACCTGGTATTACGACCCGCAAACGCCGGTGCACAGCATGTTTAAAATCAATGCAACAGGCGACGGTAGTGGCGATCTTTCGACCTTAACTGGTCAAACCGGAACATTTACCGAAGGGATGTCCTTTGTTTACAGTGGTGAAAATGCCTGGATTGATCGCATCGAGCCTGTTTCTCCTGCAGTCAAGATTTTCCAGAATCAATCACCTGCTTATGGCACCGCAGTAGCCTATGATCAGGGGAATTACAAAACCATCGGCGCTTCGCACGAATTTGGCGGGCTTTCCAATGGAACATCAACAAAAGTTGCGCTGATGGAAGAGTACCTGTCTTTCTTTGGTGTTCTTTCAGCCGGCGTTGCCGCTAACTTTCAGGCTGATTTGACCGAAGTTTGCGAAGCAGGCCAGGTTCAGTTTACCGATAATTCAACCGGAGGTGTAACCGAGTGGGCATGGGAATTCCCCGGCGGAACTCCAGAAACATCCAACCTCCAAAATCCGCTGGTGGTTTACAATACCACCGGTCAGTACGATGTTTCGCTCACAGTCACCGGTGAAAATGGAAGTCATAACACAACCAAGAACAACTACATCACTGTGATGGGAATGCCCGGGACAGCAACCACTCCGGTCGGTACAACCCAGCTTTGTCAAAATGCTCCCAACACACAGTACACAACAACAGGTACTGCAAATGCAACTGATTACAGTTGGTTTTTATCTCCAAATGAAGCGGGAACAATAAACGGATCGGGTTTATCTGCCATGGTCAACTGGGCAGATGATTTCTTTGGAGAAGCAGAAGTAATGGTTTATGGTTTCAATGCATGCGGTGAGGGGGCAATGTCAATCCCGGTGGCAATCACTCTCGATCCGATGCCTGAAGCAGCCGGACAAATTGAAGGCAGCCATGAAGTTTGCCAGGGATTTACTGACATGTATACTGTTGCCGAAATCGGACATGCTACTTCCTATAACTGGTTACTGACACCTGCAGAGGCAGGTACAATGGTGGTTAATGCCAATGAAGCAACAATTACCTGGAGTGCGGGTTTCGAAGGCACTGCCATCCTGAAAGTATGCGGTGTGAACAATTGTGGTGAAGGCGCATTATCCGCTGACTTTGAATTGACTGTTGAAAATTGCACAGGAATTCTAAATTATGTTTCCGATCATGCCATTTCTATCTATCCAAATCCAAACTCAGGTAGCTTTACGTTGAATCTGGATGTGAATGATAAAGTGATGATCAAAATGGTGAATGCAATTGGTGAGGTTGTTTATCTGTCTGAGAAGATCAGTCTTACCGGTCAGTTTGCCAAAACTATCGAACTCGACCTGCCAAATGGTATTTATTACTTCAAAGTTGAAGGCGAATACACCAACCTGGTTGAAAAGATCGTGATTTCGAAATAGTCATCATTTTTTGATATGATTTTAAACAGGCTGCCGGTGGTTTATCTTCCGTCAGCCTGTGTTTTTTAATAACTTTAATCCATTTAACCTACTGACAAAGATGAATTTTCACCTAACAAGAAAAAATGTACTCGAATTATTTATAATGGCGCTGTTTATCAGCTTGTTAACCTGCACACCACTCTTTTCGCAGGAGTTAGCTATAGATTTTGGAAGAACGAGCCCGGAAATCACTGTGAAAGAGGATAATATTGAAAAATTGAGTATTACTTTCAGCTATCTGGGGGTTACGAAATTCAGTGTTGAAACGGGCAGGGGACTTTTTGATGAAATTGGGATGCCCGGAGCATTTTCCATTGGAAAATTGGGAACACCAAAATTGCCAGCCACCAAAAAGTTGATCGAAATACCGCATGGCGCAGAGGTTACAGTTAAGGTGAAAAATTATTCGGTCACCGAATACAAGTTGAAAGATTTTAATATCCATCACCCATTGATGCCTGTTCAGCCTTCCATCCGTAAAGACCAGGATGCAGACGAAGTCCCTTTTGAATTTGATGAATTGGTTTACCAGTCAAATCATTTTATTGCTCATGAGCTGGCTTCGGTCGAGGTACTCGGCGTCATGCGCGGGACCCGGATTGCACGGTTAACGGTTGCTCCTGTAAGCTATAACCCGGTTCAGGGGGTAATCAGGGTGTGCAACAATATCGAAGTTGAAATCACATTTTCAAATGTTGATCAGGCAATGAATGAGTATATCAAAGCTTCTGCGTGGTCGCCTTATTTTGAGGTGGTGCAAAACACTTTGCTTAACCGGATAGAGCACGGTTATCCGGCACATCCCGACCTGACCAAATATCCGGTGAAGTATCTCATTGTTTCTCCAAGAATGTTTGAAAATGATTTGCAATCGTTTATTCAATGGAAAACAAAAAAAGGATTTAAAGTAATTGTCGGCTATACCGACCAGATCGGAACCACCTACGCTGCAATTCGCACCTGGGTGCAAAACCAGTACAACTCCGGTACGCCGCTCGATCCGGCGCCGAGTTTTCTGCTCATTGTTGGCGATACTCCGCAGATTCCGGCAACCACAGGCTCAGCTTCGGGAAAGATGACCGATCTGTATTATGGTAGTGTTGACGGCGATTATTTTCCCGAAATGTATTACGGCAGATTTTCGGCAACCAACTCCGCTCAATTGGTTTCACAAATTGCCAAAACCATGTATTACGAAAAATACGAGTTTGCCGATCCTACTTACCTCGACAACGCTACCCTAATCGCCGGTGCTGATGCTACCTGGAATCCGCGGGTAGGGCAACCAACGATTCTTTATGGCACAAACAATTACTTTAATGCAGCCCACGGTTACAACGCGGTAAATGCCTATTTGTCATCCTATTCCGGCTGTTACGATCCTGCCAGGATAGCTGTCAGCCTGATCAATTACACGGCCCACTGCAGCGAAACTTCCTGGGGTACGCCCTCTTTGACCCAAAGTATGGTTAACAGTTTTGTAAACAATGGAAAATACCCGGTTGCAATCGGCAACTGTTGCCTGGCCGCTGATTTTGGTTATACAGAATGTATTGGTGAAACCTGGCAAAGGGCGCTCAATAAAGGATCGGTGGCTTACATCGGTTCATCTCCGAGCAGCTATTGGTTTGAAGATTTTTACTGGTCAGTAGGCGCCTTTCCGATCCAGGGCACCAATAACGGTTATGTGCCCACTTACGCCGAAACATCCTGGGGTGCTTATGATGCGCCGTTTGTGAGCGATTATGTGACCACAGGATCAATGGTTTTTGTGGGCAATCTTGCTGTTACTGAAGTTCACATCCAGGGGTATCCCAGCCACTCAAGCCCGACTTATTACTGGCAGGCGTATAATGTACTGGGTGACCCATCACTGGTTCCTTACCACACACAAGCGAGCCAGAACACCGTATCGCACATGGCCATTTTCCCGATTGGCCTCGCTACTTACGAAGTCGCTGCATTACCTGGCTCTTATGTGGCCATCTCGAAAAATGGTGTACTGCATGGAACCGCCCTGGTAGATGCTTCAGGTGTTGCCACGGTTGAGATTGATCCTGTACTGAATTCAGGATTGGTGGATATCGTAGTTACAAAACCGCAGCACATCCCTTACATGGCTCAAGTCCAGGCAACTGCGCTGGAAGGTCCCTACATTGTCCTTGACAATTTCTCGATCAGCGACCCGGAGGGTAATAATAATGGCCAGGCTGATTACGGTGAGGACATTTCATTGAACATAACAATTAAAAATATCGGCGCCGACGCTTCAGGTCAAATCATTGCAACCATTACAGGCACTGATCCAAATGTTACAATTTCAGGCCAGGCTGTGCAAAGTTTTGGCGTGATTGCATCCGGAGCCAGCACCACGGTTCAGGATGCTTTTACCCTTTCGGTTGCCGGTTATCTACCCGACCAGTACCAGGCTTCCTTCCAGCTTCAGTTTTCAGATGGCAGCGGAAATTGGAATTCGACATTTCAGATCACAGTAAATGCCCCACAATTGGAGATCGGAACCATTACAATTCAGGATCAATCGGGCGGCAATGGTAACGGAAGGCTTGACCCCGGAGAGAAAGTGGATGCAATGATCACCTTTTCCAATTCAGGGTCAAGTGCTGTATCCCTTGTTGAGGGTTTATTTGTAACCAATTCCACATATATTTCTGTTGTGCCGGCCAATTTCCAGGCAGGAGCATTACTCCCCGGTGAACAAAAATCTGTTTCAACCAAAATTAGTGTTGCAGTTAATGCACCGACTGCCGTGTTTGCAGATGTTAACCTGTTGCTTACTTCGGATAGTTATTCTGCACTGAAAACATTTAATCTCCCGGTAGGTGTAGCTAACAATATCGAAAACTTTGAAACCGGAAACTTTTCCCAGTTCCCGTGGTCGTTCTCCGGTAATGCCAACTGGACCATCACAAACGTCCAACCTTACGAGGGAATTTACAGTGCAAAATCAGGCTTGATTACTCATAATCAAACTTCAGCAATGCAGGTTACCGTCAATGTTTCGATGGCCGGCGAGGTTTCGTTCTGGTATAAGGTTTCTTCGGAATCCAACTACGATTATCTCAGGTTCTATATTGACAACATCGAAAAAAACAGTTGGTCGGGTAATGTGGACTGGCAAAAAGCTACTTATCCACTTACAGTCGGACAGCATGTCCTGAAATGGGCCTATACAAAAGATGTTTCCGTTAACACGGGAAGCGATTGTGCCTGGGTGGACTTGATTTCATTCCCCTCTTATGTTTCACCGGGTAATCTTGCTGTTAACATCATGGCCAGTCAAACCAGCCTTGATCCCGGAGAGTTTGTCCAGTTCTATGACATCTCCACCGGTTTCCCAACCAGCTTCCTCTGGACATTCGAAGGAGGAACACCGGCTACTTCCACTTCAAAAAATCCTTTGGTGACCTATAACCAGTCAGGTATTTTTAATGTCACACTGCAGGTTTCGAATCAAAACGGACAAGCTACCGGCACTTTCGAAAATTTCATTTCAGTAGCCGAGCCAATGACTTCCCAAACCATCTTTATACCTGCCGGATGGAGTGGTTTGTCTTCCTGCCTGATACCAGGTAATCCCGAACTTTTTGAATTGTTTCAGCCGGTAATCAACGACCTGATTATCCTGCAAAGCATGAACGGCGTATTTTATCCACAATATAATATCAACACGATCGGACAATGGGATTACCAGGAAGGGTACAAGATAAAAACCGAAAACCCGGTTATGTTTGATATCACAGGCTGGCAAAACGTACAGCAGACACTACAACTTGAAGCCGGCTGGAACCTGATCCCGGTAATGAGTGCCTGTGGTCAAATACCGGAGTTACTTTTTAATGGGATAAGTGGAAATACTTTCATCGTCAAAGAAATAGCCGGAACGGGCATTTACTGGCCGGCAATGGGTATCAACACCATCGGCCTGCTTAATCCCGGAAGAGCTTATTACGTAAGGGTAGAGAATCCTGTGACGATTACTTTCCCTTTTTGCAATTGATTCATTAATTTTGTAATTTTACAACTTTCAAATTTTACATCACTAATCTGTTGGCGTTATGAAAAAACTTCTATTCATTTTCTTCTTCCTTTCATTTCTTCTTAATATTAAAGGTGCTGAAGGTTATGATGTCATCTACACCCGCATCAATCCAACCACCTCTACGGTCAAATTCACCCTCGGTGAATTTTCCCTGCGCCCAGATAATCTGAGCGGAACGGATTTCACCAGGATTTTGTTCTCAGGCAGTGTAACCACTATGGACGAGGGTTTTGCCGAGTTACCATTTATCAATGCCAACATCCAGATTGATCCGTTGAAGAATGTTCGCATTGTGGTGATTGCAGAGGAATTTACTGATTACCCGCTTGATTTTCCCCTGGTTCCTTCAAGAGGTGTGATTTACCGTGACCAGGACCCCAGTCTGATTCCATATTTTATTGCACCGGAATCGCTCATGGATGATTTTTATCCGGGTGAGCTGATCGGACTTACTGACCCCTTTATCATCAAGGATGCAAGAGGAGTGACTGTATATGTTTATCCTTTTCAGTACAATGCCGTGCAACAAAGTTTGAGGGTTTTCACCAGGGTGACTGTAGAATTTTCGGAGGATGATACTGAACCGGTAAATCCTCTGAAGCAACCCTCAGGGAAATTTTTTCCGGAAATGGAAGCACTCTATCATTCCGTTTTCCTGAATTACGAAAATACGACAGACCTGGCCGTTGGCGAAGCCGGCGATATTCTTGTCATCACTACTGCAAGAGACGAATCGGCCATTCAGCCCTATATTGACTGGAAAAAGCAAAAAGGACACGGAATCACCAAAGAAGTTGTGGCTACCGGTACCAATGTAAAAAGTCTGATCCAGTCAAAATACAACCAGAACAACAGCATTCTTTATGTTCAGTTGGTTGGCGACTGGGCTGATATCAAGTGTGACCTGGGGGGCGGCGCCAACGCCCCGATGGACCCCATGCTCGGATGTGTGGTGGGTACCGATAATTTCCCGGATATAGCTATCGGGCGGTTTTCTGCCAACAATGCAACGCAGGTTACTGTTCAGGTGAATAAAACCATCAACTACGAAAAACTGCCTTCCGGAACCTGGTATCCAAAGGCCATCAGCGTGGCAAGCGACGAAGGGGCAGGAATTGGCGATGACGGCGAAATTGATTATGTTCACACAAATGTCATTTATAATAACAAACTCGATCCTTTTACTTACGATGGCCATAGCACTGCTTACGAACCGTCAGCCACTGCACTTCAGGTGAAAAATTACATCGAAGCCGGCGCCAGTATCATTAACTATTGTGGCCACGGTTCGATGAATTCATGGGGCACAACCGGATTCAGCAATACCCATGTGAACCAGTTGACCAACGGCGCCAAACTTCCATATATCTTTTCGGTAGCCTGTGTCAACGGCGCTTTTCATCTTGGCGACTGCTTTGCGGAAGCCTGGTTGAGAAAAGAAAACGGCGGTGCTGTGATGACTTTAATGGCTACCATCAATCAACCCTGGCAACCCCCGATGCGCGGGCAGGACTATTTTAACGACCTGCTTACCGGTGGATACAATTACACTGCCAACCCGGGTAACGGAATCAACACTACAGAAGGGAGGACAGTACTTGGCTCAATCGTCGTCAACGGGCTGATCCTTATGTACACCGAGTCTGCCGGTACTTCTGACCTTCAAACCATCCAAACCTGGACAACATTTGGCGATCCCTCCCTGCAGGCAAGAACAAAAACACCTGCAACACCCACCTTGACTAACATGAGCCTTACCGTGGGATCGCCCTTCGAAACAATCGTCAAAGTGAACGGCATTCCTTTCAAAGGTGCATTGGTATCGGTGTCTCAAAATGGAACCTTTGCCAGCGCGTATTCCGGTGATAATGGCGCTGTCTCCATTCCCAACAATTTTATCCCCGGCGACGTATTGCTGGTGGTTACCGGTTTTAACTTACAGCCGATTTACCAGACCATTCAATGCAGCGCTGCAGGTGGTCCGGCTGTCTATTTCAACCACGTCATTGTGAACGACCAAAACGGAAATCAGAATGGAAGGCTTGATTATGGCGAAACCGCAGGTTTGACTGTTGGGATGAAAAACACCGGGTATGATCCCGCCCAAAATGTTGTCGCTACACTTTCAACAGCAAATAGTTTTATTACCATACTCAACCCGACAGCCAATTTCGGCAATATGGCGCCAGGTCAGTTGGTCACCATCACCAACGCCTTCACCATCCAGGTTGCCAGTAATGTTCCCAATGGTCAATCCATAATTTTCAATCTTACAGCCAATGATGGAAGCTCATCGTGGGAAAGTTCGTTTAGTCTTTTCGCTTATGCAGGTCAGTTGGCATTTATCGGATTTGAAATCGAAGACCCTTACGGGAATAACAACAATAAGCTTGACCCGGGAGAAACTGTTGACCTGATCATTTCGATGAAAAATCCTGGTGCTTCAGCAGTAACTGGCACTTTGGGACAACTAACTATCACCGATCCTTATATTACCATAGCTCAACAACAAATGAACTATGGCACATTGCCGGCAGGAGCAACAGTGGAACGAACCTATCAAATTACAGCAGGCAGTTCAGTTCCGGCTGGCTACATAGTCCCTTTTGAGTTCCTTGCAACTGCTGATCTTGGTTTGGAGCTTCTTGAGTTTTTTGATGTGATCATCGGCCAGATACCTGTGTTGATCATCGATTTTGATACCAATCACAATTCCTCGGATAAAATAGTAGCAGCCATGCAGGAACTTGATGTTTCCGCAAATATTGTCACTACCATGCCTGAAAACCTTGAACTGTATTCTTCTGTTTTTCTGTGTCTTGGAATCTATCCATTTAACCATGTGTTGACGCAAGCACACGGTCAGGCATTTGCCGATTACCTGAATGGAGGCGGAAAAATGTATGTGGAAGGTGGTGATACATGGTATTACGACCCAAAAACCCCGATGCACAGCATGTTCGGCATCAATGCAACCGGTGATGGTGGGAGCGATTTAGGAACTATTGTGGGTCACTCAGGTACTTTTACAGAGGGGCTGAGTTTTACTTACAACAGTGAAAATTCTTATATCGATCGACTGAGCGCAACAAACGGAGGTGTTGTTATCCTGAGTAATCTGGCGCCGGCATATGGTACGGCGGTCATTAACAGCACCACATCCTACCAGACCATCGGCGCATCACATGAGTTTGGCGGACTGCTGGGCGACCGCACTACACTGATGGAGGGCTATCTCGACTATTTCGGATTACTTCCTCCCCCACCAATCACTCAATTCATAATGATTCCTGACGGTTGGAGCGGGTTGTCTTCATGCCTGATTCCTGAAAACAGTTCACTTGAAGAAATGCTTGAACCAATAATGGGCGAACTGATTATCCTCCAGAGTTTAGAAGGGGTGTTTTATCCCGAATTAAGCATTAACACGATTGGCAACTGGAATCATCAGCAGGGGTACAAAATTAAACTTGAAAATCCAGTAATGATGCAGGTTTCGGGATGGGTCAACCCGAATAAACAGGTAGATTTGCAATCTGGATGGAATATGATCCCGGTAATCAGTGAGTGCGATGTAGAAGTAGTTTCATTTTTTAGCGGTATATCAGGTCAACTTCAAATTGTAAAGGAAATTGCAGGAAGCGGTGTTTATTGGCCTGCAATGGGCATCAACACGCTTGGTCAGCTCAAAGCAGGCCAGGCCTATCTGGTAAGGGTCAGCACCGATGCCGAAATCATCTTCCCTGAATGCGATAAATAGTTTTAAACCAAAAAGTATATGTTATGAAAAAGTTTCTTTTATCTCTCGCTCTTGCCCCTGTAATTTTTCTTCTACAGGCGCAAACACCTCCTTCGACATACGATTTGCGTAATGTGAACGGGGTGAATTACGTAACTTCTGTAAAAAGCCAGCAAGGGGGTACCTGCTGGACTCATGGCGTCATGGCAGCCATGGAGGGCAACCTCCTCATGACAGGCAACTGGGCTGCCGCCGGCGAGGTGGGCGAACCCAACCTTGCCGAGTATCACCTCGATTGGTGGAATGGGTTTAATCAACACTACAATGAAGACCTTAACCCACCCACCGGCAATGGATTGGTGGTGCACGAAGGCGGTGACTATCGCGTCACATCTGCCTATATTGCGCGCGGCGAAGGCCCGGTGCGTGAAACTGACGGGCAATCCTATGCAAGCCCACCGCCAAGATATCTCGAGTCATTCCACAAATATTTCCCCCGGCGGATTGAATGGTACACCGTTGGTCAGAATCTCGAAAATATTGACCTCCTGAAAAACAAAATCATTGAGTATGGTGTAATGGGAACCTGCATGTGTTATGACGGCCAGTTCATTTCCAATTATATACACTACCAGCCCCCAACCAACAATCTTGAACCAAACCATGCCATTGCCATTGTGGGCTGGGACGATTCCAAAGTTACCCAGGCGCCCCAACCGGGAGCATGGCTCTGTAAAAACAGCTGGGGTTCAGGTTGGGGATTATCAGGATACTTCTGGATTTCCTATTATGATAAACATGCCGGCCATCATCCCGAAATGGGCGCCATCTCTTTCCAGGATGTTTTTTTGTACGATTTCGACAAAGTATATTATCACGATTACCACGGGTGGAGAGACACCAAACCGGGTACCACAGAAGCCTTCAATAAATTTCTCGCTGAATCGAACGACCTGTTGAAAACCGTGAATTTTTATACTGCCGCCAATAACGTGGATTATGTGGTTAAAATTTATGACGATTTCACAGCCGGCGCCCTGCAAAATGAACTTTCGAGCATGTCCGGTACCATCAGCCATATTGGTTTGCACACGCTCGACCTCGAACAGCCCGTTGACCTGGTAATGGGGGATGATTTTTACATCTATCTCCAGTTATCAGCCGGAGGGATGCCTTATGACCGCACTTCAGACGTTCCTGTTTTGCTTGGCGCCAGTACCAGGGCCATCGTGAATTCCACAGCAAGTCCCGACGAAAGCTATTACTTTGAAAACGGACTGTGGCGCGACTTTTACAATTATGATGATCCTTCGGGTTTCCAAAATACCGGAAACTTTTGCATTAAAGGGTTGACCATCCGGGCTTACTCGATTGAAACCGGTAGCATTCAGATTCTCGATCCGGCCGGAAACAACAATGGCGTAATTGATCCGGGTGAAACGGTCAATGCAGTGATCGGACTGATCAACAACGGATATTTTGATGCCACCGATGTGGTGGTTGGGCTTTCCACTTCCGATCCCTACACCGTAATCAATTCAGGATCAACTTCACTGGAAATGATCGAAGCCGGCGCCACCGAAGAGCTGATGTTTAACTTCACGGTCAATGCTTCAGTTCCCATTGGTCATGTTGTTGAGGCCGAACTGACCGTAACCTGCGAATCGAACGGCAACAATTTCACCTATACTTTTGATTTGAATTTCCCGGTCGGTTTGTCTATCGAAGATTTTGAAACCGGCGACTTCAGCCAGTACGATTGGGAAACTTCGGGCAGCGCCAACTGGTACATAACCAATGATGGTGCTTTCGAAGGAACCTATGCTGCACGGTCGGGAACCATTGGCAACAATGCCCAGTCAACACTAGAGCTGACACTCGATGTAGTCGCTGACGGAGAAATTTCGTTTTACCGGAAAGTCTCTTCTGAGCCCGGTTATGATTACCTCACATTTTATATCGACGGACAGGAGAAAGATCAATGGGCAGGAGAAGAAAGCTGGGCAGAGGTTTCTTTCCCGGTAACCCAGGGGCAAAGAACTTTCAGATGGACTTACGAGAAAGACCAATCGGTAGCCAACGGAGGCGACTGCGGCTGGATTGACTTCATCACCTTCCCACCGGTTGCCGGCGCCATGCCGCCGCTGATGCAACAAACGATCGTAATTCCGGAAGGATGGAGCGGCCTGTCGAGTTACCTGATGCCGTCCGATAGCCAGCTTGAGGAGTTGTTCAGCAGCATCGGCGACGAACTGATCATTGTCCAGGATATGGATGGCGCTTACTGGCCATCAGCCGGGATGAATACCATCGGACTGTGGAATGTACACAGCGGATACAAAATCAAGGTTTCTGAAGATGTTTCTCTGGAAGTTTCCGGGTACGATATTGTGAACCACACCCTTTCACTGCAGGAAGGCTGGAATCTGATTCCGGTGATTTGCGGAAATGAAGTGCCATGCAATGATCTGTTCAGTGTGCTGGGAAATAATCTCACAGTTGTGAAAGAGGTGGCAGGTACTCAGGTTTACTGGCCCGGTGAGGAGGTGATGACACTCGAACACCTGAAAGCCGGTAAATCCTACATGGTAAAACTGGAATCAGCAGGCAATGTTACTTTCCCGCAAACCAACAAAAATATGCCAGGAAAGCAACATTCGCAAAAAATGAAGTCAGCACCGGAAGATTTTGAGATGATCACCACAAGCACTTCCCACCTTGTGTTGTTCTCTCCCGAGCCGTTCGCCGGCCAGTTGGAAGTGGGTGACGAGCTAATCGTTACAAATGGTGCGGATATTTGTCTTGGTTATCTCGAAATTACCGACCTGGAAACCCCTCATGTTATGGTGATTTATGGAGTTGATTCAACCATGAGTAGCAATCCGGTTGGGTTACTGGAAGGTGATGAAATTTCATTTTCATTTCACCGGCCATCAACCGGTACCTTGGGCTACCTTACCGGGATCGAATATGACCCGTCATACCCCGACCAGGGCAATTTTGTTGTGGACGGTTTAACAAAGATCAATTCTTTTTTACTTTACACCTCCGGCGTTCACGAATCGCAGGAATCCAGGATAACGCTCTCCCCAAATCCTGCCGGTGAATTTATTCATCTTTCAGGAATTGAACGCTATCCCGTGCAAGTGGACATCATCAACGCAAAGGGTGTAACGCTCAAACACGAAACCCTCAACAGCAAGACTTCGCTGGATATTTCCGGGTTGAGTAACGGGGTTTATTTCGTCAGGCTAATCGGTGAAGAACTGAATGTAACCAGGAAAATAGTGGTGAGGAAATAGTTTCCCTGCCAGAAATCTGACAATACTTAATCATTTTGGTGCTTTTGTGGTTGCAAGCCGCTCCGCAAAAGCACTATTTTTTTAGTTTAGGAAAAATGAACCACAACGCAGTGTCTTCTCCGTGTTACTCTGTGATATAGCTAAAATGTTGTTGCACAACCTGTCCCGTCCATGCGGGAAAGTTGGGATTGACTATCATAAAGCATGTCCCTAATTTCCATTTAACTTCTTTAGTTCATGTTAAACTGATGGTAAATTTTTCTTAGAAAACATAAGTTCTTAATTGGACACCTCAATTAATTTCTATTCTGCAGCCTTCAGAACTTAATTAATGCTTTATTTTGCCATCGGTTCATTAACCGTTTTTTAATAACTGATGCTTTAAACTTTTAATCTCCCGGAAATTGCAAAATTCCGCTGCACAGCAGGAAAACAGACCATTATTAATTGACTGGCTGGTATTGATTGCCCTGATGTTGATTTGGGGCAGTTCCTTTATTCTGATCAAAAAGGGGCTGGTGGTTTTCAGCAGCCTGCAGTTGGGAGCACTCAGGGTTTCCATTTCTTTCCTGGCGCTTTTACCCCTGGCAATTTTCCGGTTGAGTAAAATAAAAAAGAAAAATATCCATCTGTTCATCATTGCCGGATTGCTTGGCAATGGTATTCCGGCATTTTTGTTTGCCAAAGCCCAAACCGGCATGGACAGCTATATGGCAGGCATCCTTAATTCTTTAACTCCTCTTTTTACGTTGATTGCCGGTGTGCTTTTTTTCGGGCGGCACACAAAGTTTATCAACGTATTTGGGGTCATCATCGGGTTGATCGGCGCGATCGGATTGCTTTCCGTGGCAGGCGCCGGCAGCTTTAGCCTCAATATAGGGCCGGCTTCGCTGATCATCATCGCCACGATCTGCTACGCTTTCCAGATGAATTTCATCAAAAACTACCTTACCGGTTATGATCCGGTCACCATTGCTTCGGTAGCTTTTATCTTTATCGGCATTCCTTCGCTGGCTTTCCTTTTATCCGGAACAGATTTCGTCCACCGCATGACAAATGTGCCGGGGGCATGGGAGGGGTTGGGATTTGTATCTATCCTGGCAGTTTTTGGAACTTCAATAGCCATCATTGCCAACTTCTGGCTGATCAAGCGCACTTCAGCCATGTTTTCATCAAGCGTCACTTACCTCATGCCCATCGTTTCCACCCTCTGGGGCATTGTTGACGGCGAATCCTTCCTGATCGGATTTGCCATCTGGATAATCATCATCCTTGCCGGAGTTTATATGGCCAACCGCCCCGTGAAGAAGGGGATTCCGGCTGTGGTAAAAGTTTAACAACCGATGTTTTTATGATGGCTCCATCTTTAATTAGTGTCAGCAAGAAAACCCCATAAGTTGAAAATCAATGAATACCCCAACCCTCCCGACTGCATCGGGATAAATTCCGGGAGCATTGATTTTCAACGATTTACTCCCTTTTCCCGAAGGGATCCCTGTGGGAAGGGTGGGGAAAAGAAATCGTTGAAAATCAAATTTGAAGGGTTTTCTTGCTGACACTAATTTTTTGGTAAAAATTTCAAATGACCTCTTGGCTGATCCTGAGCATCCGCCACAGACACTACATTCTTAAAATCGGATTAATTTTGCTGCCTTAAAATCAAATGATGACTGCAACTGATATCGAAATAATGGCTCCTGTAGGCTCGTATGAATCGCTGATGGCGGCAATTCAGGGCGGCGCCAACTCAGTATATTTTGGAATTGGAAAACTCAATATGCGTTCGCGCTCCTCACAGAATTTTACCCTTGACGATTTGGCGAAGATTTCCGCGACCTGTCGCGAACACGGCCTTAAAAGCTACATAACCCTCAACACAATCATTTATGACAAGGAACTGGAAGAGATGAAACAGATTGTGGATGCAGCCAAACACAACGAAATCACCGCCATTATTGCTTCTGACCTTTCTGTGATCCAGTATGCCCGCGCAAAAGGTGTTGAAGTGCACATGTCAACCCAGACCAACATTACGAACATTGAAGCTGTGAAGTTCTGGGCAAATTTTGCCGACGTTATGGTGACAGCACGGGAGCTTACATTGAAAGATGTGGGTGCAATTACCCGCCAGATTCATGAGGAGCAGATCAAGGGACCCTCCGGAAATCTGATCAGGATTGAGCTATTTGTGCACGGTGCGCTATGCATGGCAGTTTCAGGCAAGTGCTACCTCAGCCTCGATAATATGAACTCCTCGGCCAACCGCGGCGCCTGCCTGCAATTGTGCCGCAGAGGTTACAAGGTGACCGATCTGGATGGAGAGGTGGAATTGGAAATTGACAACGAATACATCATGTCGCCAAAAGACCTGAAAACCATTCAATTCATTGACGAAATCATCCAGGCCGGGGTTCAGGTGTTTAAAATCGAAGGGCGCGGACGTTCGGCAGATTATGTGAAAGTAGTCAGCAGGTGCTATCGCGAGGCTGCCGATGCGTATTTCGACGGGATCTTCACCGATGAAAATCTTGCCAAATGGGAAGAACGCCTCGGTACTGTTTACAACCGTGGATTTTGGGATGGCTATTATTTGGGTCAAAAGCTGGGCGAATGGACAAAGCAATATGGGTCGCTGGCCACAAAGCGAAAAATTTATGTCGGCAAAGTGACCAATTATTTCACCAAACTGGGTGTAGCTGAAATCAAAATCGAAACCCATGACCTAAAGACCGGTGACGACATCCTGATTACCGGCCCAACCACCGGCGTTTATCAGGCCATAATTAATGAGATCAGAGTGGATGAACACCCGGCCCCGCAAGCTGTCAAGGGCGAGTTTTGCTCCATCGCCACTACAACGGTCGTCAGAAGAATGGATAAAGTTTACAAAGTTGTTGATGTCGAACCGGAAAACTGATCAACCATGAAACTATTTAATCTGCACACCCACTGTACTTATTGTGATGGCTCATCCGAACCGGAAGCGTACGTGAAAGAAGCCATCCGGCAGGGGTTTCACACACTTGGTTTTTCAAGTCATTCGCCCTTACCTTTCAAAAACCGCTTTGCTATTACGAATGATGAAAAGCTGAAGGAATATGCTGATGAAATCCGGTCATTGAAATCAAAATACAGCAACCAGATCAACATATATCTTGGATTGGAGATTGATTTTATCCCCGGAATATCAAAGCCTTTTCGGTATTTTACCAATCTTGCCGGGCTGGATTATACCATTGGCGGAGTACACCTGATTAAAAGAGAAAACAGGGATGAACTCTGGTTTACCGACGGGCCTGTTCAGGAGATTTATGACAATGGAATGAAATTACTTTTCGGGGATGATGTTCAGACGGCGGTCATAGCTTACTGGAATCAGGTTCGGGAGATGATTTCAACCCAAAAGCCCGATGTGGTGGCTCATCTTGATAAAATTAAGATGCACAACAAAAACCGGTTTTTCACCGAAGACGAAGCCTGGTATGAAGAGCAGGTTGATGAAACACTTGCCTTGATTGCCGAAGCCGGAACAATTGTGGAGGTGAATACCCGTGGCATTTACAAAGGTCGTTCGGACGAGTTGTTCCCGGGAGTAAAAGCGTTGAAAAAAATTCACCGGCTTGGCATACCCATTATCCTGAGTTCCGATGCACATCGCCCGGAGGAACTTTCCGGATATTTCAGAGAGGCACTTGAAATACTGGATGGTATTGGATTTAAAAAGCTGATGCTATTCTCAGAGAAAGGGTGGACAGAGACGCCTGTAAAATCTTAAACTTACCTTGTTTTGCCGGATTCGTCCCGGTGTTTAATTTAATAGTATACAACCTCCACCTCAGGGCGTGCAGCACGGAACTTATCGATGGTTCGGCTGGTTATCTTTGTATTGTAGCATTTGACCAGCTTCAGATTGGGAAGTGCCTGCACCTGTTTCAGGTTTTTAATCCTTGTGTTAAAACAGTCGAGCTGCTCAAGGCCTGTAAGATACTCAACACCCTTCAAACTTTTAATTTGTGTTCCGGAGATATTGAGTTTGCGCAACTTTGCAAGCGGTGCAAGAAACAACAATTCACTAACAGCTGTATTTTGAATATCAAGCACTTCAAGTGTTACAAGTTCCGATAATGGTTGCAGAGATTCGATCGGATTGTTGGGACAAATCAGGGTATGGAGCCTGTTCAACGTACTTAGAGGCGCCAGGGAGGAAATCCTTGTATTGGAAAATCGGACTTCCTCGAGCAGGATCATCTTATTGAGGTATTCAAGGCTTGTAATTTCGAGCGAACGCTCTGAAAGTGCTGATTCATCAAGGTTAACAACCCTTAAGTTGGCCAGCTCCTGCAATTGTTCACGGCTTAATTCGGTGTTGGGAGTAATATATTTTTCGGCCAGCGATTTCCAAACTTCGGGCAATTCATCCCACCACTTTCGCAAATCATCTGTTTGATAAACGACCAGACATCCCGGGTGCCTGATTAAAAATTCGATGATCTCTGTTTCATCCACAGGTGCATCATCACAATAGATGACTTTCAGACTTCCAAGTTCCATGATGGGGAGGAACGAAGTTACATTGGTGTGGTCAAAGGAGATTTTGGTAAGCTTTGTAAGATCTTCGAGGGGTGACAAATCACTCACCTTTGTGTTGGAAAAGTTGAGCTCGCGAAGATCGGACAAGTTACTTACCGGAGTAATATTGGTAATGCCCGTTCCCTGGCAGTATATCGCGTTGAGCATCGGCATGTTTGCGACAGGATCAAGAGAGAGCAGTGCCTTATTCTCAGCTATGTTCAGTGTTCTCATTCTCGTTACATCATGCAATTCTTCCTTGGTGGGATTTGCAAATAGCGCAACTTTATCTGCAAATACACTTTTCCATTCGGGCAACAGGTCGTTCCACCAATGTTTCAATTCAGATGTTTCGTAAATGACCAGCACCTGCGGATTGATTTCATTGAAACGCATTGCTTCATTGCGGGTTACGCGGGCCTGATCACAATAGATCGTACTCAGATTCGGCAATCCGCTCAATGGCGACAAATCAGATACCGGTGTCTGATCAATGAACAGTAATCTCAGGTTGGTTAAACTGCTCAGTGGTTCGAGTGTACTCACCGGAGTGTTTTCAAATTTTAAAAAGACCAGCTCGGTCAAGTTCTTCAAAGGATTGACGTCAGTAATGTTAGTCGCTGAAAAATCAAGCCGGTCGAGAGATTTCAGTGAACTCACCGCACCTAAGGTATTAAGACTTGTTCCTGAAATATCTAAGTCTTTTATATTGACAAGCCCTGTTAGCGGATCCAGGGTCTTGATTTGAGTATGACTTAAGTTTAGCCGGATCAATTGGGTGAAATTAGCCAGTGTACTGATATCTGCAACCTTTGTATTTCCTGCATTCAACTCCTGCAGTTTGGTTAAGTATCTGATCGGTTCAAGTTCATCAATCAGGGTGTTGGAACAATTTAAAAACTCAAGGTGTGAAAGGTTCCTGGCCGGCATCAGATCAAAAACCGAAGTTCCGCTTAAATCCAAATACTTTATTCGTGGAAGCTTTGACAGGGGTTCGAGTGAAACAATTCTTTTCCTGCCCGAAAAATTGATAGTGTCAACCTGGATAATTTTTTGGATCTGTCTGTCAATAAGAAGTGCCGAAATGTTTCCGGTATCAGATAAAGCGATTTTTAATGTGTCAAGTTCATTTAATGAGAATGCACCCTGGTTTACCCTTCTCTGGATGATCACATCAAATGCTGCAACAGAATCATTGAACCAGAGGACATGCTTCATCCTCAGGGTGTCTTTCAGCATTACATTTTCACCCAGCAGGTTCCGCCAGGCAGTGGGCAAATCGTTCCACCACCGGCGTAATTCCTCACGCTCATTGAGTTTGGTGGTATAAATACTTGCAACTTTTAAATCTTTATTCTCGTCGGTAAGATTGATTTCAATATATCGAAGTCTGTTGGAATCAACTTTATTCCCTTCAATGGTGGTTCCTTTAAGGTTGCGGTTTATGATAACTTTGAAAAAAAGCTGATTCTTCTCGTTCACCTGCTGTTCAATTTCCTGGATTGTGAAGGTAAACGCCACTTCTTTAAAAAAGAAGTCAATGTCTTTCAGGTAGGCCTGCACATCTTTATTTAAAGGCACCTCACGATTTTCGTCAAGATCATCCTCAACCTGTACTTTTTCGTTTTCAAAAATTTTAGTCCAACTCTGGTTGATAATAATATCTTTTTCCTTTGTCGAAACCTCAGGATTGCCAAGCGTATTGAATGTAAATTGGAGAAAAGAAACCATTTGGCCGGCGTCTTCCTTGTAACGTGCTAAATCTTCAGCAGATAGCGACTGTGGCTGTTTTTGAGCTCCCAAATACCCCGTGCAAAGGAAATAAAAAGCAAATGGGAGGATGAAATACAATAAACTTTTATTCATATTCAAAATTATAGCGGATCAATTAGATGAATGCATTACTCCCTGCGGTGGATAAAACTGATCAAACGCTCCTTCTGCCCGGTTTCCAGTTTGATAAGGTTAGAAATAAGCCAACCCCGGTTCAGTCCCGGCCTGTTAAACTCCTTGATCTCGACGTACCAGCCATCAATCTGAAAAAAATGAAAAGTTACATCAGTAACTTGTTGAAATTTCAGTTGATTATTACGCAATTCGTAGAGAAAAACAGACAGTTTATCCATTTCAAATCCCTGCTTGAAATAGTCGCCGGTGTATTCACCCGAAGAAAATACACGGTCGAGATTCATAAAATCCAACTCGTGGCTCATCGGGTGTAAAAACCGTGAAACCGACATTTCATCAGGCTTGTAAAGGTTTTCATAAGGGGTAAAATAAACATCATCGATTACCCATTTCGATCCAAGATTTTCCTTCACTAAAACCATAAACAAAGTAATGTTTACCCGGTCACGTCCGCGTAGAAACGCTACGTTTGCCTCCCCAAACCATTCGCCCCCGTGAAAATCAATAAAACGAGGGGCATCCGATCTTGTCACATCATTCACAAAAGCTTCTTTTAGCAGATCGGGCATGTTATTACCGGACTGATCAAACAACATGTTGATGTATTTTTTTCTCAACTCCGATGACCGGTATGAAGGATCGGTGGTTGACAACCTTACCCCTCTTACGTCTTCCTCGCCGTTGAATCGCCTTAAGAATTGGTTGACCTGCTTGGTTTCGGCATAAAATGAGGCCTCTTCATCCGAAGTGCTTCTGTTTAAGCGCAGATAGGAACCGTTATCCTGGCCTTCAGCCTGCAATACCACGAAAATGAAGAAAATTACCAACGCTCTGATCAGTTGCATAGGGATATGATTTGATGAATAATGAATTGGTAAAGAGGTTGATCGTTTGCCTGGATTGATTGTTGGTAAATGTTTGATTTTGATGGTATAAATGCTGAACATTTAAAACCGCCGCAAATACGAAAATTATCTTCTACAATTCGTTTTGCAGCGGTTGTATTATTCAGGATAAAAAAACTCAGGGCATGGTTTCAGCTACCCTGATATCACCAAGAAGCACATCCCAGAACCCAATCAGGCGGCCTCCAATCTGGGTCTGTTTGCGCTCAACATACACTGTAATGTCTTTTTTGGTTGTATCAACATATACCAAATTATCGCCAACCCTGCCCTCAAACCGCTGGTAAATCGTGATTACACCGACGTACCTTCCGTCAGGTTGCTTTTCCAGGTCACTGATATATTCAATATTGAACCACTCGATATTGACCCTGTCGTAGTTAAGCGCCATCAACCTTTCGAGGTAAGTACGGACTCCCCAATACTTGACTTCCGTTGAATTGAGGGTTGAAACTCCCATCATCGCTCCATCGGCAAACAACTCAAGTGTACGGTCAATCACCCGGTTGGCTTCTGACCATGGCGTTTGTTTATTACCGATAATGCTGATATATTTTCCAAGGTCTCTTACTTTCTCAAGTGCCAGGCTGTCAATAGCCATTTTACGCTCAGGGCTGATGTTATCCTGGGCAATCATTGGAGTGCCGATCAGGAACAAAAACAATACGGTTATTGCGGTGCTCTTCATATTATTTACTGTTTAATAAGTTCTAATTCAGTGATCTTACCATTGGCATCGTACTGGATATTATGCACCCTGTTCGGGTTTTTTCCCTGGTCTTTCAGATACTCGAGATACCGTTTAATGGTTGTTGGCTTGTCATAGTCTTTGATATCGCTATCCATAAACACGATAATAAGCACAGGAACATCCGGTGATGCAAAAAACTTTAAAGCATCACTAATCCTTGTGTTGGCCAGATCCACCGTGTTTGCTGATGCAATAGCATCAAGGTAATCTTCAATTTTATCGAACTTTTGTTCTTCCAACTGTTGCGCTGCTGCCGCTTCCTGTTCTTTGCGCAATCGTTCTTCCTCAAGCCGCTTTAGCTCTGCCTTTTGCCGTTCGATGGCTTTTTCTGCTTCAACAATCAAAGCATCTACTTCATTGTTGTTGAGGTTCATCGCTTTGATATCAGCCACTTTTTTCTCTTTCTGGGGAATGGTCATGTCTCCCTGGTCATTGATAATCATAAGCAGGTCTTTTTTGGCCTGCTCGATCTTTGCAGCAAGTTCTTCTGCAGCTTTTTGTTTGGCTATCTTTTTCTGGCTTTGGCAACCCGAAAAACCAACACCTACAATTGCAACAATTAGCAGGAGAACCAGCCTTGGCATCATTAGGTTTTTAATTTTTACAAGCATAATTTGGACAATTAATAATTTGATTTTTAATTCATTAAACTCTCGCAAATATAGGTTTGATTTATATTTCATTTGATCGTTCAATGCGATTATTATTAAAAACTTATGAACAATCAAAATTTCCAGACTAACGGAACTATCGTTGAAATTATTTCAAATGCCAAATCAGGGACTTATTTAAACGACCTGTTACAATGATCATGTTGATTCCAAAATCAAAGAATAACAACCAGAATTGATGAGAGATGGAAAAACGATAAGAGTGAAGCTATGATTAAGTAAAATTTAAAGCTTGAGTATTTCCTTGATTTTGCCTGGTACCGTGTTCCTATTCACCATTAAATAGATCGTTTTGTAGCGCATGTAAGCCTCTGATGCATAGAATAAACCACTATAAATGTGACCGTCGGTACCCCATGAGTTTTTAATGATATAATAGGTAGTGCCGTTCTGGTCTTTTGCCCTGCCGATAATTTCTATTACATGGTCGTCAGTAGTGGAATAATTATCAAATGATAGTTGACGGATTTCCTGAGTGATGACTTTTTCCTTCACCGGTTCGGAAAAACCATAAAGCATTTTGTCACGTTCTTCTTTCGTAAGTGCTTCCCATCGCTCTTTTTCAGTGCCTGAAAGGTCGGGTTTGTCCTCGTCTGGAACTACAGCAACTCCATTTTTCCATGAGAACCCTTTTTCGCTGACGTCAGCAGCCCATGAAATGGTGTGCCCTTTTTCCAGTGAGCTGTTGATGATCTCCATCATTTCGTCAAGTTGAACATTGTAAATCTGTCCAAGCATCCAGTTGTCCGGAATTTCGATGACGAACGGTTGATGAAAAGAGTGATGGGTAAATGAGCCAACTTCGATGTATTGATCAAGATTAAGTCCCAACTCATCTGCAAACGATTTGGGTGTATATTGTTTCCCTTTGTAGGTAAAATTTTTGGGATATGGCCCCATGTAGGCATCGAGCAATCCTTCGAAACCCTTTATCCAAACGGGAGTAAGTTTTCTGTTGACATTTTTTATGACCCCATCAACATAACTTTTCAGCACTTCATCCATTTCTCCATGAACAAATAGATCCTCGCCAATAACGAGTCCATTGTAAGCTTCTTCAGGTACAATGCCATACTTTCTTATGATTTCGATCACATCGTGGGCTGCGCCACCCGACCCGAAGTTTTTCTCACCATGCCAGCGAACATATTGGATAGCCTTTTCGAGGTAAGCCTGCCGGATAATAAAAGCCTCTGACAGATCAAACTCGCCTTTACCCGCTTTTAATAACTCCGACTCAAGAAATGCTACTCCTGAATAACTCCAGCAGGTGCCTGAACGATATTGATTCTTTACAGGAGTTGAGGTAAGTCTGATTTCATCAGTAAATGTGTAGCCTTTACTTTCATTTTCCTGTGCAACTATAGACTGAAAACTAATAGTTATTGTAAAAAATGCGGTCAACAGCAGGTTACATTTTTTCATCCGGGTATGATTTTGAAATTTATAAAAGTTGCTGCAAAGCTAATAAAATGCAAATTTTATCAGCATAAAATAAAAAAGGTTGCCAACATAGTCGGCAACCTTTTTTTAATATCGGGAAACATCGATTAAACCTCTTCTTCATCAAAATTTCATCATTCCATTTGAAGATTCAACTTAGTATCACATCCGCCGACAGAATTACAAGTGATAAAATTAGCTACAAGTCAAGTCAATAAATTCAAAACTCATCATTCGGCAGATGGTTTCCCGATACCTTTTAACCTAAAAACCCTGTTCATTATGAAAACCAATTACTCTCTCTTCTATTCGGAAAACAAATCTTTCAATTTTAAAAGAACTTGTCAGTAAATTTGTGTTTTGAAACTGTAAAGCTTATCATCAAAATCACGCTGCAAAGATAGGCTCGCTCTATACTCTGGATTTCAGCAAAAAAACGTATTTTTAAAAATAGGTAAAAACACCTAATTTCGCTGTAGAATAGCCTACCGCTCAATTCAAAATATCTTTGGAGATGTATTTTTTCCCTTCCAGAACATGCTGGATTGCATTATTTAATTCCAAAGAACTGGTATTTATTAGGAGATATGCTGATGCTCCGGCCTGGATGAGTTCTTCTGCCAGTGCAATGTCTGTGTAAAAGTGAAGAGCAATAATTGGGGTTAACGGTTTCATCTGACGGATTTTTTGTAAGAAATTCCTGCTGTTGCTTATTGAAGAGGACAAATCAATCAAAATCAAGTCGGCAGTGAAATCTTCAGCAGGATGACCATTCGAATACAAATTTGCGGGCTTGATAAATGAAAAACAGCATGACAGTTCACTGTTCAGCAATTCGCTGAATGCCTGGTTTATTGACTGATTTTCCCCAATTATGATCGTTTTCATTGGAACCTGTAGATTGATCCAAAAATTCAAGCGCAAAGTAAAATAAGTTATTTCCGAATTAAGTAGTAAAAAATACTGATTTCTTTGATCGGCAAAAAAACCTATTTCCTATGATAGGAGCAGGGGGGTAAGACTATCTTTTTTTCTTGAGTAAGTTGTTCTCGATGGCAAATTTTACCAGTCCTGCGGTATTCCTTGAGCCGGTTTTTTCGAGTAAATTACGTCGGTGGGCATCAACTGTACGCACACTTACGAATAATTTTTCGGCGATCTCCTGGTTGGTAAATTCATCAACAATCAATTGCAAAACGTCCAGTTCTCTTGGTGTAATAGGGATTGGCTCTCCAAAAATCTTTCCGGTGGAGGTTTTCTTTCTTACCATTTCCATCATAATGACGTTTTTAACCTCCTCGCTAAAATAGTTTTGACCCTCCATCACAGTATTGATGGCTGTAATTAACTCTTCCCGACCGGAGTTTTTAAGGATGTAGCCTCCAACACCCGCTGAAAGCATGTTTTTAATGTGTTCCTGTTCGCTCAGCATGGTAAGGGTGAGGATTTTTACGTGCGGGAATTTTTCAGCCATCTGCCTGGCACATTCCAGTCCATTCATGATAGGCATGTTTATGTCGAGTATGACCAGGTCGGGGGATAGTTTTTCAATTTTTTCAAGTGCTTCAATGCCGTTTTCAGCCTGGCCAATGATGAGAAACCGCGACTCGCCATGAAGGAGCGATATGATCCCATCGCGAACAATTTTGTGGTCGTCCACCAAAAGAATCTTTATTGTATCTGCGGTTGTTGTCATTTGTTACTACAGCGGAATTTGAATTGTTAATGCGGTGCCTTTTCCCGGGGTGCTGTCCATCTCAAAAATTCCCGACATTGCCATCGCTCTGTTATTAATATTTTTGATCCCCATCCCTTTTGATTCTTTGGCGTTTTTTCGTAAATCAAACCCTTTTCCATCGTCTTCAAAAGTATATATAATTTCCTTCGTGTGCAATAGCAACTGAATAAAAATATGGGTTGCCCCGGCATGTTTTAGGGTATTATTTAGTGCTTCTTGCGTGATGCGATACAGGTTCAGTTCAACATTACGGGGAAGTCTGACATCATTTCTTAAATTTTCATAAAAGGTAATTTTCAACCCACCAGATTTCTCGATTTGACTAAAAAGTGACTTTAAAGAGGGCACAAGACCAAAATCATCAATGGCTTTTGGCATCAGGTTAAGTGCAATGTTTCTACTCTCTTCGATGGCATTGTTCAGGAAAGAATAGCCAATTCTAAATTGGTCGCGTTTTGCTTCATCCAGGCGTTCTATAGCGTTCTTAATTGCCCCAAAGTTAAGACTAGCAGCTGTCAGGTTTTGTCCGAGGCCATCATGAATTTCTTTGGCGACCCGCTTGCGCTCCCTGTCTTCACCTTCGATTAGGGAGCGGATGACCATTTTTTCGGCTTCACGAAGTAAAGTGATATCATTAACGGCTGCAATTACCGCTTTTTTACTTTCGTACTCAATCATGTCTGTTCTCACCTCTGCCTGAATTTTTCTTTTGCCATTAATTAGCAGTGTGAGTTCCGTGGTTGTTGAAAGTTCGCTTTTTAGCAATGCTTGTAACTCGTCCAGTGAATACATCAATAAGTCCGGACGAATATCCTGAATACTTAGTTTAAGTAAATCGGTGCGCGAGCATTCAAAAAGCTTTTCTGCCGCACTGTTGACATCATAAATGTTACAGCTCCCGAGATCGAAAATGATGAGTGGGACCGGGTTTGTTTCAAAAAGCAGCCTATAGCGTTTTTCAGAGTTTTCAAGCTTTTTTTGTGCAAGTACCTGCTCGGTTATATTGTACTGACTGCCCCAGATACGGACCAGCCTGCTGTTTTCGTGAATTCCTACCAGGTTGTTGGAAATGTAAAGTTGATGGCCATTTATGTCCCTGTCAAGGGATAATTCGTTGTTGAGCCTGTAACCTGAATGAATGAATTTTCGTAAAAACTCAATATTATGTGGATTGTCATCACCACCCTGTAGTTGTGCAAGGGTAAATCCCTCCATTTCGTAAGCGTGATTATAACCATACATGGCGGCGAATGAATCGTTACATGTTTTTATGTAGCCGTGATTGAAAAGTATGTCAATCTGCTCTTCAACAGAAGTGTTTTCATCAATAGGTTTTTCGATTTCATGCAGGAATATTCCTTCATTGGCATATTTGATAAAACTGCTATAAACATCCAGCCAATATTTCAGGTCAAGTTCAAGTTGCTTTCTTGCTGTAATATCCTGGCTCGTGCCAATAAATCGCAGAGGTTTTTTGTTCTCATCCCATTCTGCAACCTTTCCTTTGCTTAATATCCATTTCCAACTGCCATTTTGATGTCTTAGCCGGTGTTCAATAATTAAGTGACCTGGTTCTCCAGATAAAAAGAGTTTAATGGAATCTTCAAGTGCTGATATGTCATCAGGGTGAAAAAGTTCACCATATTGTTCGGCTGTATAACGATCAACATTTTCAGACAATCCGATCATTTCACACCAGGTCTCGTTCACAAAAACATTTTGTGTTATGATGTCATAGTCCCACAATCCGAGATGACCACCCTGAAGTGCTATTTCGAGGCGCTCTTTATTCTCGAGTAATTCCATCTCATACAATTTATCTTTGGTGATGTTTTTTGAGGCGCCAACAATTTCGAGCAGTTGACCCTGGTCATCGAATAAGGCATTTACATTATCCTGCAAATAAACCTTTTCACCTTTTTGGTTGGTGAAGACTGTATAGTATTCGACAGAAGAATTTCCGAGCTTGATGTTTTCCTGAAAAATTTTTAAATTCTTTTCATACTGTTCTTTATCAATAAATTCAGAGAAGTTTCTTCCGACCATTTCTTCAGGGCGAAATCCATAGATAGGATCGCTTGACCTGTTGATAAAAGTGATTAATCCATTGGCATCAACGGTCCATATTACATCATGCGACAACTCAACAATTTGCTTGTACCTGCGCTCGCTACTTTGGAGTATGTCTTTTAATTTCACAACAACTTTGATTTGCTTTCTCACAATCAGATAGATCAAAACAGCAGTGAGGCAAATGAACATCCAGCCTTTGTAGGTCTGAAGTTCTTTGAGCAGATTAACATCAGAAACCATGCGGTTGAGAAAGCGGTCGGACAATAAAATCCAAAGAAACCCGAAAATAAAAAAGTAGATTGCGGTTTTCAACGCCGGGCGGTTGTATTCATTAAATCGGAACATGGCATTTATATTTTTAGGTTCAAAACGAAGCCGTGTTAAATCGTTAAATCATATGGCCAGCTGGCAGTAAGAAAGTTATTTTCTCTTCAGCATATTTTTAATCTGGTTGAGCTTCATCAACGCTTCTACAGGTGTAAGTGTGTCGATGTTGATGTTTATAATTTCATCCTTGATTTGTAATAGCAACGGATCGTCGAGTTGGATGAAGCTTAGCTGGTAGTCGTCTCCGGTTTTTGAGGCGGGTTTCAGTTTTTTATTCAGTTCGTCCTGGCTATGGCTTTTTTCAAGGAGTTTAAGCATTTCATTGGCGAGTCCAATCACTTCATTGGGCATTCCAGCCATCTTTGCCACATGAATGCCAAAACTATGCTCTGTACCTCCCGGAACAAGTTTTCTTAAAAAGATCACTTTGTTGTTCATCTCTTTTACCGAAACATGGAAGTTTTTTATACGCTTCATCGAAGCAGCCATTTCGTTAAGTTCATGATAATGTGTTGCAAAAAGCACTTTGGGCCGAAACAGCGGATGATCGTGCAGGTGTGCAGCGATGGCCCAGGCAATCGAGATGCCGTCGTAGGTGGAGGTCCCCCGCCCGATTTCATCAAGAACAATCAGACTCCGGTTTGAGATATTGTTGAGGATACTTGCCGTTTCGTTCATTTCCACCATAAATGTTGACTCCCCTGATGAGATGTTGTCGGATGCGCCAACTCTTGTGAATACTTTGTCAATTAATCCTATTGACGCTGAACCGGCCGGAACAAAACTACCCATCTGTGCCATCAGCACAATCAGTGCGGTCTGCCTGAGCATGGCAGATTTACCTGACATGTTTGGCCCTGTGACGATGACGATTTGCTGTTTTTTGTTATCAAGAAAAAGATCGTTGGGAACGTAAGCCTCCCCCGGTGGGAGTTGTTTCTCTATTACCGGGTGGCGCCCTTTTTTGATATCGAGTACAAAGGAGTCGTTGATCTCGGGCCTCGTGTAACTGTTTTCGCCGGCTATTACAGCAAAAGAAAGCAAGCAGTCAATACGGGCAACAAGGAGTGCGTTCAGCTGGATTGGTTCGATGTAATCAGCTACATTCAGCACCAAATCATTGAATAGTCGGTTTTCGATTTCGAGAATTTTCTCCTCAGCGCCCAGTATCTTTTCTTCATATTCTTTGAGTTCGGAAGTAATATAGCGCTCCGAACCAACCAGGGTTTGGCGGCGTTCCCAGTCGTCAGGCACTTTGTCTTTATGGGCGTTGGTGACTTCGAGATAATATCCGAAAACGCTGTTGAAAGCAATTTTTAATGATGTGATCCCGGTACGTTCAATTTCTCTTTTTCTGATTTTGTCAAGGTAATCCTTCCCTGAATACAACAACAACCGCAGGTCGTCAAGATCGGTTGAAACACCGGAACGGAATACCCTGCCTTTATTCATCAAAGCTGGTGGGTCAGCTTCGAGTTCCTGTTCAATTTTATTCCGGATCAACTGACAGGGATTTAACTGGTCGGCGATTTTTTTTAATGGTTCAGCACCTGAAATTTCGCAGCCCTCTTTGATTTTCTCCACAGCAAAAAGTCCCCGCATGATCTGTATCATCTCCCGGGGACTAACCCGCCCGACGGCAACTTTGGAGATCAGCCGCTCTATATCTCCGATTTGTTTGATGTTGTCGCGCAGTATTTCTGTAAGTTCCGGAGTGTTCAGGAGATACTCAACGATGTCAAGTCGTTCACCAATATTCTTCTTAATTTTCAACGGCATGGTGATCCATTTTTTCAGCATGCGTGACCCCATTGGTGAAATGGTTTTATCCATCACCTGGATGAGTGTGGCGGCATTTTCGTTTGGCGAGTTGAGAAGTTCCAGGTTTCGGATCGTGAACTTGTCCAACCAGACATATTTATCCTCTTCAATGCGGGCGATTTTGCGGATATGACCCAACTGGTTATGTTGAGTTTCGGCGAGATAGTGAAAAGCAGCGCCGGCGGCAATCACACCATGGGTTAGCTCTTCCACGCCAAATCCTTTGAGTGATGGCGTCCCAAAATGTTTCAGAAGTAAATCCCTCGAAAAATCCTCTGTAAATACCCAATCATCGAAAGTGGTGAGGTAAAACTTTTCACCAAACTGCTCAGTAAACTGATGACGCTTACTTTTCTGTATAATGATTTCACTCGGTTTAAAGCTCTGGATCAGTTTATCGATGTATTCGTTGGAACCCTGTGTCAGGTAAAATTCACCGGTGGAAATATCAAGGAAAGAAATTCCCGAGTTTTTCGGCAGCAGATGGATACTTGCAAGAAAATTGTTTTCCCTGTGGTTGAGTACTTTGTCGTTGTATGAAACGCCAGGTGTAACCAATTCGGTTACCCCTCGTTTTACAATTTTCCTGGTCAGTTTTGGATCTTCCAACTGGTCACAAATAGCCACCCTCTGTCCTGCCCTGACCAGTTTAGGTAAATAGGTGTCAATGGAATGATGCGGGAAACCGGCCAACTCAACGTAGGAGGCGGCGCCATTGGCACGGCGCGTCAGTACAATTCCCAAAATATTGGAAGCCTTGACTGCATCTTCGCCAAAAGTTTCATAGAAGTCGCCCACCCTGAATAACAGCAATGCATCAGGATATTTAGTCTTGATGGCAGTGTATTGCTTCATCAAGGGGGTCTCCATTGCTTCTCTTGATTTTTTAGTGGTCAAAATGGCAAAAATTTCAACAAAAATAATCTAATCAGGGAATTGAATTGACATCCTGTGAATAAGCCGGGTACCTGGGAAAACGTTTATGCAGGCAATTGGCAATGCATTGACTATTATTCCTTAACATCAGTGGTTGCAGGAAAATGTTCAATCAGTGAAAATCAGTGATTAAGAATTCTTCGCGCTCTTATGAGACCACATTTAAGCTTTTAATTCTGACTTAGGGCTTAATATTGAAATATTCGATAAACCATTCATTATCAAGAGCATTTCAGTCCCAAATTCCTTAATAATTCTTAATGGGAACATTTTTAACTAAAACTTAACAGCATCCCATAAATTTAAAGTTGTTATTTGCATATTCAAAATCATTCTAAATAGATTTGCTATTGCAATGATTTTTTGCGTTTTAACAAAATCATCTATTCACTTAAACATTCGAATTTATGAGCACTTATTACAAATTTACCAGCACATTTTACAAGGTACTTTTTCTATTTGCTGCACTCAGCTTAACATTGCCGCTGAGTTCGCAAGTATTGACCAAACCCGATAATGATCCGGGTAAAAATGACCCGGCTCAGGAGAATAAAACTTCCACCTCCGGGAAAGAATCAGACAAAGTTGCAACTTACGCACCCCTTGACATCGTTGATGCACTTGCTCCTCAGGCCGTAACTTACCAGGAAATGGAGTTGCGGGCTAAGTACCACACATATATACCCGGTGAAATAGTAGTTGCGATGGAGTTGGGAACCTCTAAAGCCAATGCTGCATCGGTTCTGGGGCAGTTTAACTGGCAGGGTCTTTTTGTGCAGCAAGGGGTCAAACTTAGTTCGGTGTTAATGAAAGTTGACCGGGGCTCTTTTCGCAGCATTGCGCTGGTGCTTTTATCTTTGCCTGAAGGCCTGGAGGTGTTTGACGCAATGAAAAAGCTGGAAGGCAAAAGTGGTGTTTTATGGAGTTCACCCAATTTCATCTATGACGGTGACCCCCGCGAATTCATTCCCAACGACCCCAGTTATGCTTCTCAGTATCATCACCCATTAATGAATAATCATCTGGCCTGGGATATTACTCTTGGCAGCTCATCCATAATTGTTGGAATAACCGATGATGGCGTGGAACTGACACACAGCGATCTGGCGCCAAATATTTGGGTTAATGCCGGAGAAATAGCAGGTAATGGTATAGATGACGACGGTAATGGTTACATAGACGATGTAAACGGATGGGATTTTTCCAACGGAAATAACAACCCGAATCCTGACCAGCCATCTCATAGCCATGGTACACACGTTGCAGGTATCACTGCCGCACGCACCGACAATGCGATAGGTGTGGCAGGCGTCGCTGGTCATTCCACGATCATGCCGCTTCAGTTTTATAACAATATAACCTGGACAGCGGCTATGATCAACGAGACATTTACTTATGCTGCCGATAACGGAGCTAAAATTGTCAACACAAGTTATAACATTGATGGTTGGGTTGGTGACCCTGTGTTCACTGCCGGCTTACAATACCTCTATGACGCCGGGGTATTGCATCTTAATTCAGCAGGAAATAACAGCCAGCTTAACCCTCCACGCCAGGCATTTCAGCAAACATTGTTGGTTGCAAGCACCGATAACGCTGATGTAAAGAGCAGCTTCAGTAACTACGGAAATGGCGTTGATGTATCGGCGCCGGGAAGTTTGATTCTTTCAACAGTTACTGGGAACAGCTATGATTATTATTCCGGAACCAGTATGGCTACACCCAATGCTGCGGGAGTGGCAGCGCTGATCTGGTCTGCTAATCCAACCTGGACACGCGACCAGGTGGCCGCTCAATTGCTGGCGACAGCCGACAATATAGATGCGTCAAATCCGACACGTATCGGCCTGCTTGGATCAGGACGGGTAAACAGCTATGCTGCACTAACTGCTGCTTTAGAACCACCTCAGGTCAAATCGTTGGTGGGCTTACCTGCTGAAGGAACCACAGTTTTAACAGGCGATGTAAATACTTTCTCAGTAGTTTTTAACCAGGTGATGAACCCTGCTTCAGTTAACGACCTCGCAAATTTTGAACTGCGCTCAGCAGGACTGAACGGAATTTTCGGCGATGCTGATGACGAACTGGTCCCATTGACTACCAACCTGGTTTATATGGTGGGAACAAACCAAATGACTTTCCAGATTTCGAACCTCCCCCTTACTTGCGGTAATTATCGCTTCAGCCTTCTTTCCGGCGGACTGGAAAATCCATTTGGAACTGACCTGGACGGAGATGGAAATGGTACTGGCGGAGATCATTACGTGCGCAATTTCAGTGTTGTGGATAACTACTATTATTTCGATGGCGATGGCGACGGATATGGAACCGGTGCGCCGTTGGCAATTTGCTCTCCTGGTTCAGATTATGTTTTACTTGGTGGCGACTGCGATGATGCTGACCCACTTATCAATCCGGGCGCTTCAGAAATGTGTGATGGGGTGGATAACAATTGTGATGGAATAGTAGATTTTCCGTCTGGTGAATCTTATGTCAGTTCCGATGTTCCTATGGCCATTTCAACGTCAGGCACACCTACCGTAACATCCACACTTACCATCAGCGGAGCAACAGGTGATATCGTAGATTTGAATGTAAAAAATCTTGATGTGCTGCATACCTGGATGGGAGACCTTAAAGTGACCCTAACTTCGCCGGGAGGAACCGTTTTCATTTTATTCGATCGCCCTGGCTACAACGGATCCGGTTTTGGATGTTCCCAAAATAATATCCTGGTAACTTTTGATGATGAGGCCGCACTTACTGCTGATGATTTTGAAACCACTTGCAATTCATCATCAACCACAACTCCTCCTCACACTTATGCCATCTCAGGCAGCTACCAGCCGATTGACCTCTTATCCTCTCTCAATGGGACAAGCCCAAATGGTTTATGGACACTCACTGTATTTGATAGCTATACCGGTGATGGTGGATCAATCGAAGGATGGGGACTGGAAATCTCAGTGCCGGTTGCCACCACCACTTATTACGCAGATACTGATGGCGATGGATACGGAGACCTGCTGAGCAGCGTTGAGCTTGGTTGTACTCCAACAGATGGATTTGTGCTTGATAACACCGACTGCGATGATACCAATCCTGACATTAACCCCGCTGCTACAGAAGTTTGCGATGGCGTGGACAACAACTGCGATGGACAAATAGATGAAGGTGGTATTTGCTGCCCTCCCAATAGTACTTATACTATCAACGACCTGGGCGATGAGCCGGATGTTATTCCTGGCGACGGGATTTGCGCTACAGCATCAGGCGTTTGTACCCTGAGAGCGGCAGTAATGGAAGTTAACGCACTTACCGGCTGTTCACCACTTACAATAGACTTCGACATTACAGGTACAATTGACCTTTCTACTTCATTACCTGCAATAAACCATCCCGATCTGATCATAGATGGTCCGGGAGCTGAGCAACTAACTGTTCAACGTAGCTCAGCTGTTGGTACACCAGAATTTAGGATTTTTACTATAAATACGGCTAAAACAGTATTAATAGATGACCTGACTTTGAGAAATGGTTACGCACAAAATGGAGGCGCCATCCAAAACAATGGTGATCTTACCGTTAACCATTGTATAATAAGTGGAAATACCGGAACAGGAAATGGCGGGGGTGGTATTGCAAATTATGGCATTCTCGTCATGAATAATTGCCTTGTATCCGGAAATACTTCGACTTTTTCGGGTGGTGGACTACTTCAAATCAATGGGGGAACTACAACAGCCACCTCGTGCAGGTTCACCGAAAATTCAGCACTTTACAGTTCAGCCATCGGGAATCAGGGTATCAGTATTCCGGCACAGATGTATTTTATCAACTGCATTATCGATGGCAACATTTCAAACTCCGAATCTGCATTGGGAACTATTGCCAGTGGAGCTGCTACCTCGGTGAACTTGTTGAATTGTTCCGTTATCGGAAATACGGGACCATATGGTGTTATTTGTAACTCAAATGCTGGCGCAAGTACATTGACCTATCAGAATTCAATCTTTTATAATCCCGGTTCAACCAATATTGCTGGTAGTGGATTTAGTTCGCTGGGTAACAATATTAGCAGCGATGGATCAGGCAACCTTACGGAATCCGGCGATATGCCGAATACTGATCCAAACCTGGCATCATTAACAGATCCGTTTCCGCTGGAATGTTCACCGGCTATCGATAATGGCAATGACGATGCCAATTCAACTGCTAACGATTTTGCCGGTAATCCGCGCAAGTTTGATGCTATCCCTGGTGGTAGTGTCATCGATATTGGCGCCTATGAGTATCAAAATCAATCGCCTGTAACCGGGGATCCTTCCCAGTTTGGCGACAATGTTTGGAATGTGTATGCCTGGAATGCAGGTGGTGCTCAAATACCAAATAACGATGCATGGAATCTGAACTATTCGGGTTACTATGTGGAAACCAATCTAAGCTTCAATACCGAGGACAGGTGGCCTCAGGCAGGCTCTCCGTCAGATGCTGACGGATATGTTGGCTGTCCGGTAGGTATCGATTATCACTCTTTCAGTTATAAGCGTAAGGGATTTTCTGACGGTGTTTATACCATAAATGTTGACAACCATGATGATGCTGCACAGCTCTTTATAAATGGAACCAATGTTTGGGAGCATAATGGTTGTTGCGATAGCCATCCCGGTGTCTGGGCAGGAACACTAGGCGCAGGTGATGAAGTTGAATTCCGTGTAACAGAAGCCGGAGGAGGAAGCCTCGGAAAATTATCCTTTATTCCCGGTGACCCGACTCAGTTTGGCAATGGTGCCTGGAATGTATACGTTTGGAATGCCGGAGGAGCCGGTATCCCAAACAATAGTTCATGGGCTCTGAATTATTCCGGCTATTACGTTGATGATAACCTAAATATCGATACCCAGGACAGATGGGATCTGACCGGAGCCCCTTCAGATGCATCAGGCTATCAGGGCAATCCGGTTGGCATCGACTATCATTCATATAGTTACAAGCGTAAAGGTTTTCCTGCTGGTTCTTATGAACTGGATGTGGATGGCCATGACGATGCCGCCCAACTGTTCATTAACGGAACCAAAGTTTGGGAACACAATGGCTGTTGCGATGTTCACCACAATGTTTGGTCAGGCACACTGGGGCTAACTGATGAAATAGAGTTCCGCGTAACTGAAGGGGGTGGAGGAAGCCTCGGAGCACTAACCTTTGTTGAATGCCCGGGTATCAGCAGAATCTTTGTGGACGCTGATGCCACAGGAGCCAATACCGGTGCCTCATGGACTGATGCTTTCACTGATCTGCAAGCCGCCTTTTCTCATCTGTGTTCTGAAGTTACAGAAGTATGGGTAGCCAGTGGTACTTATTATCCAACCACAGGCACTGACCGCACTGTTTCATTCATTATGAAAAATGGAACTGCCATTTATGGTGGTTTTGAAGGTACCGAAGATCCTCTGTCATTTAATTTAGATGACCGTGATTTTACTGCAAATGAAACCATCCTGAGTGGAGACATTGGCGCAGTTAACGATACCTCCGATAACAGTTACCATGTTGTGTTTAACTACCATACTTACCTGGATAACTCAGCCGTTATTGATGGTTTTACAATTACAGGTGGCAATGCAAATAGTGATATTGCTCCCCACAGGTCTGGTGGAGGATTTATGAACAGGCTTTCTGCCCCAGCAATCAGTAATTGCATAATAAAAGAGAATTTTGCTGTTCTGCACGGAGCCGGAATTTGGCAATATGATCCGTCCAACACGTCTTACATAAGTAACAGTTCTATACTCTATAATTCAGCCGGCAATTGGGGCGGGGGAATTTTTGCATGGAATGATTTAGATGTAAGTGATTGCATATTTGATGGTAATCATGCAGATAATGCGGGAGGCATATTTATGGGCAATGGGGTTTTGGAACTCGCCAACTCAATAGTCAAAAATAATACAACAGTTTATCAGGGAAGCGCTATAAATATTCAGGACAGCCCAGGTTCCACAATTACCAATTGCCTCATTACAGGTAATTCCAGCGAGACTTCGCAGGGTGGCATCGCAAATTACAACTCTTATGGCCCAACTTCAGTGTTAACACTGATCAATACTACGATTGCTAATAACACATCGCAAGCCCCTTATGCAGGAGTATGGTCAGCAGGAACAAACTCAAAAATAAACTTAATAAATTCACTTGTTGCTAATAACAGCCCTGTTAACTTTTATGCTGATGCGGGAAGTACAATAAGCGATTTCATTTCGATGGGCAATAACCTCGACAGCGACGGAACAAGTGGCTTTTTAAATGGAACCAATGGAGATATCGTAGGATTTGATCCACTTTTTATCTCTGATGATGATTTCCACTTACAGCCATGTTCACCTGCTATTGATGCCGGAAATAACACGGATGCTCCCGGTGATGACCTCGACGGAAATGCCAGACCTTTCAGTCCCATGGGAAATGACCCTGCAACTGTGGATATAGGCTGCTTTGAATATAGCATAACAACAGATATCTGTGCAATCTGCCCTGCGATGGCCGATGCAGGAAATGATGGTGGTATTTTCCCGGGTGATCAATATGAGATTCTGGATGCTACAGCTGAGAACTATATTTCAGTATTTTGGACTACAAGCGGTGATGGCAGTTTTGATGATGAAACTATATTAAATCCGCTTTATACGCCAGGTATTAACGATATTGCAGCCGGAGGTGTTGAATTAACTTTGTCGATTGAAGGCTTAAATACCTGTGGAATTGGAGATAACGACCAGATGTTCCTGAGTATTTACCAGCCGCCAACAGTCGAAATTACTGCTCCACTTGATGGTGATATTTTTTATGATTATGCACTGACAGTTGAAGGAACTGCTGCCGATATCAACAACGATTTAGTAGTAATTTTTGTTAACCTGAATGGCGGTGGATGGGAACCGGCCACAGGAACCAATAACTGGTCGAAAGACCTGATGCTGGCCACTGGCGAAAACCTGATCCAGGCCAAAGCCATGGATGCACAAGGACTTGAATCAGCCATTTCAGAGATAACAGTAATCCTGAGCATTCAGATTATTTCCATCCCTGAAGGCTGGTCAATCATCTCTTCTTACCTCAACCCCAATGATCCTGCCCTTGAAGTTGTAATGGAAGACGTCACCATTCCCGGCAACCTTACCATAATGCTTGGTAAAAACGGAATCTTCTGGCCGGATTATAGTATCAACACCATTGGTAACTGGAACGTTTTTGAAGGTTACAAGGTAAAATATCAGCAGGCTGTAGAACTCACTATTCATGGTAATAAACTAAACGACAACAGCGTAACCTTTAGCGAAGGTTTCCACATCATTCCGGTATTGTCCAATGTTCCTTCACTTATTTCAGAGATTTTTGCAGACCCGGCCAATGATCTAAAATACATGTTCGATCTTACATCCGGGCAAATTTACTGGCCGCTGGGTGGCATCCAAACACTTACAACGCTGTTGCCGGGCAAAGGATACCTTGCCAATTTCAATAAGCAGGTAAACCTGAATTTCCCCGAATACCAGGCATTGAAATCGTCAGCCGTTGTACCTGATTTTGTTTCTGAGCAAAGGGGTCCGTGGGAATATTCCAGATCCGGTGAAGTACATTTCATTTCACTCTTTGCCCAGGCCGTTGATGAACTTGGTCAATACTCACACATCGGGGCATTCAACAGCAATGGTGATTGTATCGGCTTTGCCGAATTAGCAGGAAAAAATCAGAACATACTTCTGACTGTTTACGGCAATGATGCCACCAACGAGAATAAAACTGGCGCCGATGTTGGTGAAATGATTACTTTCAGGGGTTATGATCCTGCAACCGGCAGGGAAATGACACTGGAAGCAATCTATGATCATACATTTACCAATCACGACGGGTTATTTGCCCTGAACGGACTTTCAGCGATTGTGGATTTCAAGGAAAGTACAACAGGTTTCGGAGTACAAGCACTGAGTTCACAGATCAGTGTGTATCCCAATCCGGCTGATGATCTTGTCACCATTTACATAAGCAGCAACGATCGTGAAGTTACTTATGCTATTTCAGATGTTGATGGAAAACTTGTTTATCAATCCAACTTTTCAGGAAGCGAAACGTCACTCAATGTGAGCGATTTCAAACCAGGTATTTATATGATCAGGTTGGAGATCGGCGGGGAAATCTTTACCAGGAGACTGGTGGTGATGTAACCTGTCATGATTATTTAATCCATCCTATTTACCAATAGCATCCTGCATTTGCGGGATACGATCGGAGAGTAAAACAGCCGGGGTTTCGACTCCGGCTGTTTGTTTGTAAATTAGGCTGCAAGTTACTCTCAGGCTAATTCGTAATCAAGTCGTTTTTTCCGGATATCGATGTTTTTGACGCGTATGCGGATCGGGTCTCCGAGTTTGTATTCGCGCTGGTGGCGGTGGCCTACTACCTTGTAGTTTTCTTCGTCGAGGTAGTAAAAATCGTCATCCATATCCTGCAATCTGATCATCCCCTCGCATTTGTTTTCTTTGATCTCAGCAAAAATTCCATATTTGGACACACCGGAAATCAGGCTGTCGAACTCCTGACCAATTTTGTCCGACATGTATTCGGCCTGTTTGTATTTCACTGACGACCGTTCGGCATCCTGTGCTTTGCGTTCCATTTCGGAGGAATGCTTGCATTTCTCTTCGTATTCAGTAATTTCTACCGATGGTTTTTTGTCGAGGTAACGCTGCAATAACCGGTGAACCATCAGATCGGGATAACGGCGGATAGGAGAGGTGAAATGGGTGTAAAAAGGAAACGCCAGCCCATAATGCCCTATATTTTGTGTTGAGTACTCGGCTTTGGCCATTGTACGAACGGCAAGGGTTTCCACAAGGTTTTCCTCACCCTTGCCATGTACTTTTTCGAACAAATCGTTGAAGGATTTGGCAAGGCTTCGCTCGGAACTGATTTTAATCTTGTAGCCCAGTTTCCCTACAAACTGGATAAACTGGTTGAGTTTTTCGGGTGAAGGCTGATCGTGAATACGATACACAAAAGTCTTTGGTTCGATGGTACCGCGCTTTCGCCCGATTCGCTCTGCCACGCGACGGTTGGCCAGCAGCATGAAATCCTCGATCAGGAAATTGGATTCTTTTTGCTCTTTAATAAAAACATCAATGGGCTTTCCCTTTTCATCCAACTTAAATTTCACTTCCTGTGTGTGAAAACTGATGGCGCCTTTGCTGAAGCGGGCATCTTTGAGTTTGGATGCCAGCCCCCAGAGCACTTTTATTTCTTCGGCCAGGTCACCCGTACCACTTTCGATAATCTGCTGTGCTTCCTCATAATTGAATCGCCTGTCACTGTTGATGATGGTTCGGCCAAACCATTCATTGATAATCTTTGCGTTGTCGTCTAGTTCAAAAACCGCCGAAAAGCAGAGCTTGTCTTCATTTGGCCGGAGCGAACATACATTATTGGATAGTTTTTCCGGTAACATTGGGATTACCCGGTCAACCAGGTAAATGGAGGTGGCGCGCTCAAACGCCTCCTTGTCGGTTAATGTACCGGGCTTAACGTAATAAGAAACATCGGCAATGTGAACACCCACTTCATGGTTGCCGTTGGCAAGTTTTCGATACGATAGGGCATCATCAAAATCCTTGGCATCAAAAGGATCGATGGTGAACGTAGTGATCTTCCTGAAATCTTTCCGGCTTTTGATTTCCTGTTCAGGTATTTCGATCGGTATTCTTGCTACTTCTTTTTCCACCTCCTTTGAAAACGAGAGCGGGAAGTCGTTTTCGACCAGGATAGCCTGCATTTCCACTTCGTTATCGCCGGGCTTACCCAGTACCTGCACCACTTCGCCAAACGGGTTGTTGGCATGTTCGGGCCATTCGGTCATTCTCACCACCACTTTTTCGCCGTGTCTGGCGTTGTTCAGATTCGACAGTGGAATAAAAATATCAACCGGCATTGACGGACTTTCAGAAATCATGAAAGCAAATTTGGCCGATTTTTCTATTGTTCCTACAAAATTGGTTTTGGCTCTTTTGATGATTTCGATAACTTCGCCTTCCGGTTTGTGTCCTTTCCTGCGGGGGAAAAGACGCACTTTCACCTCATCGCCATGAAGTGCATGGCCGGTGTGGTTAGAACCGATGAAGACATCCTCGCCCAGGTCGGGTGATGTCACATAGGCCTTTCCTGTTTGCTTCATATCAACCTTACCGGTAATAGTGGCTTTAAACCCTTTTTCTGTACTCAGCTTTTCCGGATTGGCTTTGAATTTGCCACGCCGCAACTGCTCCAGTTCGCCAAGCGAAGTAAGTTCAAGCATCACTTCACTCAACAGGTTTTTGGAGGCTTTATCGTGTGCCCCCATTACATGTGCAATCTGCTTGTAGTTGAAAGAGCCAAAAGGATTTTCGGCGAAATGATTGCGTACCCCTGCAATAATTGCTTTCCTGCCAAGGCGTACTTTCCCGGCGGAATCTTTTTTTGGAGGTTTTGGTTTTTTTGCCATAATGATTTGTATTGGAGGTTGCGAAGGTAGGTAAAGTTTAGCAAATACCCACTCTCCAAAATCAATGCATTAAAATCACCAATTCAATCCAAACAGAATTTAATGTTTAATTTCGCGGCCTCAAAATCACTAATGTCATCTGATATGAGTAATAAACTGATGGATCCGATCGGCAAACTTATGGGGTTGCGTTACAAGTCGCATCCCTGGCATGGTGTTGAAATAGGGCATGAGGCTCCCGAAACGATCACGTGTTTCATCGAAATGGTGCCAACCGACACTGTGAAATATGAAATTGACAAGGAGACCGGCTATTTGAAGATTGATCGCCCGCAGAAGTATTCCAACGTCATTCCCGCCCTCTATGGTTTTATACCTCAAACATTTTGTGCTGATAAAGTAGCTTCTTACTGCATGGAGAAAACGGGCAGAACCGACATTGTTGGCGACCTTGATCCACTTGATATCTGCATCCTGTCAGAAAAGGCAATTGCCCATGGAGACATCCTGGTTAAAGCCCGTCCTATCGGCGGATTCAGGATGATTGACGGAAACCAGGCCGATGACAAGATCGTGGCCGTGCTGCACAACGATGCTGTTTACGGCGATTACAAAGACCTGGCGGATTGCTCACTGATCGTAATTGACCGGCTGAAACATTATTTTCTTACCTATAAAGATCTCCCCGGACGTCCACGTGATGCCGAAATCACCCATACTTACGGGATCGAAGAAGCCCATGAAGTGATCAGAAGATCGATGCAGGATTATCAGCAGAAATTCGAAAACCTTCGGATGATGCTTTCCAATGTATGATCCCCGGCACACTGAACACATTGGTAAAAATCATTGTTTTACTTTTGCACCCAAATTTAACAACAAATTATGTCTAAAAACCTTGTAATTGTCGAGTCGCCGGCTAAAGCGAAAACGATTGAGCGATTTCTTGGAAAAGATTATACCGTGAAGTCCAGTTTTGGACACGTGCGCGACCTTTCCAAAAAACAACTCGGAGTGGATGTAGCCAATGGCTTTAAGCCAAACTACGAAATTGCAGATGATAAGAAGAAGGTCATTGCCGAATTAAAAAAATTGGCCTCACAAGCAGAAATGATCTGGCTGGCTACTGACGAGGACCGCGAAGGAGAAGCCATCTCGTGGCATTTGTTCGACACACTGAAACTTGAAGAAATCAATACAAAAAGGATTGTTTTTCATGAGATCACCAAATCGGCCATTGATCATGCCATTAAAAACCCCCGCACCATCGACCTCAACCTTGTCGATGCCCAGCAGGCACGCCGTGTGTTGGACCGTTTGGTAGGCTTTGAGCTTTCGCCATTACTTTGGCGAAAAGTTAAACCGGCACTTTCTGCCGGCAGGGTGCAATCAGTGGCAGTCAGGCTCATCGTTGAGCGGGAAGAAGAAATTAAAAGCTTTAAAATTGCACCTTACTATCGTGTGACTGCCGAGTTTGAAGTGACAGAAGGAAAAAAAACCAGCATCCTCAAGGCTGAACTGCCGCAGCGCTTCGATACAAAAGAGAAGGCTGTAGGTTTTCTCAATCGCTGCATGAATGCCGAGTTTACGGTAAGCGATATCGAAACCAGGCCATTTCAGAAATCACCCGCACCGCCATTTACTACTTCAACCCTACAGCAGGAAGCCAGCAGGAAACTGGGCTTTAGCGTTGCCAAAACCATGCAGGTTGCCCAGCAACTTTATGAATCGGGGAAGATCACCTACATGAGAACTGACTCTGTAAACCTCTCCGACCTTGCACTCAATATGGCAAAAAACGAAGTCCTTGCCCAGTTTGGAGAAAAATACCACCAATTCAGAAAATATTCTACAAAGACCAAAGGTGCACAGGAGGCACACGAAGCCATCCGCCCCTCGTATTTCGACCAGAACACCATTGAGGGAACCGCCGATCAGAAGAAATTGTACAGCCTGATCTGGAAACGAACCATCGCCTCCCAGATGAGCAATGCCAACCTGGAGCGTACCACTGTGAATATAGCCATTTCAACCCAGCCTGATTTTTTCCAGGCAAAAGGAGAGGTCATCCTGTTTGATGGGTTTTTGAAGGTATACCTCGAATCAACCGATGACGACGATGCAGAAGAAAAAAGAGGAATGCTCCCAGCCTTAATTGCCGGACAAAAGCTACCGCTCATCCAGATGGATGCCACTGAGCGTTTTACTCAACCGCCCACAAGGTACAACGAAGCCACCCTGGTTAAAAAACTCGAAGAACTTGGCATCGGCCGGCCATCAACTTATGCTCCGATTATCTCTACCGTGCAAAAGCGGGAATACGTCTTTAAGGGAGATGACGACGGCCTATCAAGGGATTACAAGATATTTACCCTAAAGGCGGGCAAAATCAAAGAGTCGTCGAAATCTGAAAAAACGGGCCAGACAAAAGGGAAACTCGTCCCTACCGATATCGGAATTGTTGTGACCAAGTTCCTGATGCAATATTTTGACAATATCATGGACTACCAGTTTACAGCTACCGTGGAAAAGCAATTTGATGAAATTGCCCTTGGACAAAAGGTCTGGAACAAAATGATTGATGAGTTTTATAAACCTTTCCACAAACACGTGGAAAGCACGATTGAGAAAAGTGAAAAATTCAGTGGTGAGCGTTTAATCGGAACAGACCCTCAAACCGGTAAGAATATTTTTGCCAAAATCGGCCGCTTTGGTCCCATCGTTCAGATTGGTGATACTGAAAGCGAGGAGAAACCCCGTTTTTCAGCATTGAAAAAGGGGCAGACCCTCGATAATATTACCCTTGACGAAGCCCTTGATCTTTTCAAACTTCCGCGCACTATCGGAATCTATGAAGAAGAAGAAATGGTAGCCTCAACAGGCCGGTTTGGACCTTATATTCGTCACAGGTCCAAGTTTTATTCGCTCAGCAAAGGATTTGATCCCCTGACTTTGGATGCGGTTACTGCTATTGATATCATCGAAAAGAAAAGAAAACAGGACAGCGAAAAAACCATCCTCTCATTTGGGGATGAAGACGCGGTGCAGGTGCTCAACGGTCGATGGGGCCCTTATATCAGCTACCAAAAGAACAACTATAAAATTCCAAAGGGCACCGACCCCAAAACACTGACACTTGAGGACTGTCAGGAGATCATCAGGGCAACCGGAAGTGATTCAAAACCTGCAGCCAGGAAAAATTCTCCGGCAACAAAAAAAACAACTCCTGCAGCCGGGAAGAAATCTCCTGCAACCAGTAAAACAAAAAGAACAGCCAAAGCTAAAAAATAAACCTGGAAAAAAGAACTTATGGAAACCTCCATTTTTTTTGAGAAAATTGACACCGAAAAATTAGGTTTCGCTCAAAACAAGGAGAAAATCCGCCTGGGTGATTACATTACTCACCTTGAGCCCGACGAAATGGAGGAGAAACTCCGCTATGCCGATATTGCTCTGATTGGCGTAAACGAAGACCGACCTTCAACACTAAATCACGGCTGCTCCATGGCGCCGGATGAGATCAGGAAGTATTTTTACTCACTTTATCCTGTGCACAAAAAGCTCAACATCGTTGACCTCGGGAATATCCGGCAGGGGGAAAAGATAAGTGATACCTATTTTGCGCTTAAATCGGTCGTGGTCGAGTTGCTGAAGGCTGATGTTGTTCCGGTTGTTCTTGGCGGAAGTAAAGATCTCACTTATCCGATTTACCTTGCGTTTGAATCGGTGGGCAGAGTTATTAATTTAGTCAGCATCGACCCACGAATCGATAACAGAATTTCTGAGGCTGAAGAGGGGGATGAACAATCCTACCTTTCAAAAATCATCATGCGTAAGCCCAATTTCCTGTTCAACTTTACCAACATAGGGTACCAGTCCTATTTCGTTGACCAGGATGATGTCAAGTTGCTGAATAATCTGTTCTTCGATACATGCAGGCTGGGCGAAATCCGCAGCGATCTGACCGAAGCCGAGCCGATGATCCGCAATGCCGATCTGCTGACCTTCGATATTTCTGCAGTGCGTCAATCGGATGCCCCAGCCAACGTCAAGGCCTCCCCCAACGGATTCTATGGAGAGGAAGCCTGCCAGCTCATGCGATACACCGGACTGGCTGAAAGACTTTCGTGCATCGGTTTTTTTGAAATGAACCCCCTTTACGATCGTCACGGGCAAACAGCACAACTCATTGCCCAGATGATCTGGTATTTCCTTGAGGGGTATTCGATGCGTAAAAATGATTACCCCGCCGAAGGCGCCAGCAGCTTTGTAAAATACATTGTCACCATGCCCGGCCATGAAAACGACCTGGTGTTTTTCAAGAGCAAAGTGAGCGACCGATGGTGGATGCAACTCCCAGTAAGTAAGGATAAAGAAACCTCGCTGAGCCGTCATGTTATGGCGCCATGCAGCTATAAGGACTACCTTCAGGCCGGAAAATACGAAATTCCCGACCGATGGTGGAAGACCTATCAAAAATTGATGTAATGGATCACTGGGTTTAGCGTTTTAACTTTTCACTGATGAACAGAAAATGAATGTTGCCGCACTTGTTTCCGGAGGAGTTGACAGTTCTGTCACCATTCCGCTTCTTAAAGAAATGGGGTACGACCCTCATATTTTTTACATACAGATAGGCCTTAAAGACGACCCGCACTGGGTAGATTGCCCCGCTGAGGAAGACGTTGAAATTGTCACTTTTCTCGCCAAAAAATACAACTGCAAACTCGATCTCGTTTCGCTTCAGGATGAATACTGGGACAGGGTGATCTCCTACACCATCAATTCGGTGAAAAACGGATTAACACCCAACCCTGACATGATGTGCAACAAAATGATCAAGTTTGGTGCATTTGAAGAGAAATTCGGCCATAATTTCGACCTTATCTCCACAGGCCATTATGCAACAACCTTGATGGTTGATGGTGAAAAATACCTCGGAACAGCAAGAGACGCATTCAAAGACCAGACCTATTTTTTAGGACAGATCTCACAGCAGCAGGTCAGCAAACTGATCTTCCCTATCGGTAATCTTCTAAAGCGTGATGTCCGTCAAAAAGCTGTCAGCGAAAAATTGCCTTCAGCCTACCGGAAGGACAGCCAGGGCATTTGTTTTTTGGGAAAGATCAATTACAGCGATTTTGTAAAACGATATGTAGGTGAAAATCCCGGCCAAATCATAGAACTTGAATCGGGTAAAGTCATCGGAACGCACAAAGGCCTCTGGTTTCATACCATCGGTCAGCGCAAAGGCCTGGGGCTGTCACAAGGACCATGGTTTGTGGTGGATAAAGACATTGAAAAGAATATTGTTTGGGTCTCCAACGGCTATGATCCCATTGCCCAATACAAAGACACCATCACACTTGCAGATTTTCATTTTATCAACCAAAAAGCTGACCGCGACTACACCCAATCAAAACCGGTAAAGTTTAAGATCAGGCATCAACCGGAATTTAACGAAGGACATCTTGTTACCGAAGGAAATAAATTTATCATCAAAGCAGATACGCCTGTTTCAGGTGTCGCTCCTGGTCAATTCGGGGTGATTTACAACCCTGAAGCGTCCATCTGCCTTGGGAGCGGGGTGATTTGCTAAAGCCAAAATCAGTAACTAATCTTTTTTAATTGAGATTTTTGCCGTGCTGGTAGGAAATATTTCTATATTTGCCGGAGCTTAAGCGTTAGAGGAGTTAGCATGTAAAATTCGAATCGCCCAAAAAGAATTGATCATGATAAAAGTCGCAATTGTTGATGATGAAGCTGTGTTTTTTGATGTTTTGAAGGATATGCTAAATCGGATTGACGATCGGTTCAAAGTGGTTGGCACTGCTAGATCAAAACAGGAAGCCTTTGTTCTAATGAAAGATACCAACCCTGATGTTGTTTTTCTCGACATTAACATGCCCCGGGGCAGTGGACTTGAATTACTCGACTTATTTCCAATCCGAAGTTTTGAAACTATCTTCATTACAGGCTATGCAACACTGGAACCATTTACCAGAAAGTATTCGCATTTTGGGTTTTTAACTAAACCCATTGATAATGACGACCTGAAAAAAATTGTTGCCGACCTGCTGATCAAATTTTGGAAGGATGGAAAAAAGTTTATACAGAATGAAAACATGCTTTGAACTCACGCTTAGAACCGTTTACTTTTCGGTATTTCTCTTTCTAATTCCCTTCTTCATTTGTTCCTGCCAACCTGAGGAACCCGTATCGATACCGCAGGAAATACCGTATGGCGGTATGTGGATTGGTAATACTTCACAAATGACTTACATTGAAGTTGAAATCAGAGAAATTGAAAAACGTCAGGTGGTGTATTCCCTGAAATTCAATTATAGAGTGGATTCTTTACTGAAACAGCGGTCAATGTTCGGAGAAAAGGGACTATTTTGGCTTGAAGAAGATCTATTCTCAATTGAACTTCCCGACAAAGGTTATATTTCAGGCCGGTTTTACAACCTCAATCATCTTTCAGGAACCATACGGGTTGCCGCAGAGAACGATACTTACAGTGAAATCACTTTTTCAGCCACTCATACCGATAGTATCATCACCATGCATTCGATTTCGAGGACAAGTTTCACATTACCCGACACCGCCTATACTTATACTCAACTGGTGAATGACTTTTTCCCTCATACAATCAACCAAATTACCGATACCAGTTTTTCAATCGGCGCATCTGTGAATATCGAGAAAGGGATGTACACCGGGCAATCGGTCTTTGCCATCAATTTCGGGAAATTCAGGGATCCGGATGAAATTCCCGGTTATTTTACCACCGGAAATAAATCTTATGCAGATTTGCTTGATGGTGGAGTAGAGATCCTTTTTTACAACCCAAAAATTTATTACGACCGCATGGCCTCCACAAACTGGAATGCTGAACAAAACGGGAGTTATTTTAGGATCACCGAAACCCAGTCTGTACCTTCGGATATTCCGGGTACAAGCAGGCTAAAAATTATGGCTGAGTTTGGTTGCTATGTTTACAGTTTGTGGGGAGATACACTTCAGATCAGCAATGGCTTTTTCCTTGGATTTGTTGATATCCCTGAAGAGAAATGAAAAAACCGGATTTTTCAACCCGGTTTTTTTCATGAACTATTATCCTAATCTTCTTCGGCCTGCTCGGCTTCGTAAGCTTTAAGCAATTCGGTCTGAACTTCACCGGGCACCTGTGCATATTCGGCAAATTTGAGCGAATACATGGCGCGACCGCTTGTGATTGAGCTTAAAGCCGTTGAGTAGCGGTTCATCTCGGCCAGCGGTACTCTTGCCAAAATTTTCTGGTAGTTTCCTTCGGCGTCCATTCCCATGATCACAGCACGACGTCCCTGCAGGTCGGTCATTACATCACCCATCTTTTCTTCAGGAACAATCACTTCAACATCATAAATCGGCTCAAGGATTTTCGGGCCGGCATTTTTGAAGGCTTCCCTGAAAGCATTCCTTGATGCCAGTTTGAAAGAAATTTCGTTTGAATCTACCGGGTGCATTTTCCCGTCATAGATATAAACAACGATATCGCGGGCGTAAGAGCCGGTTAACGGACCGTTTTCCATTTTTTCCATCAATCCCTTCATGATGGCAGGCATAAAACGTGCATCAATGGAACCACCAACGATGCAGGTGTTCATAATTAATTTACCACCCCAGTCAAGTTTTACTTCATCAGTACCACGAACCGGAAACTCGGTAGTCCAGGACATGCCTTCGGTGTAAGGTTCGATCATCATATGTACTTCGCCAAACTGGCCGGCGCCACCTGATTGTTTCTTGTGACGGTAAACAGCCTTGGCGCTCTTTGTGATGGTTTCACGGTAGGGAATCTTTGTGGAAAAATATTCCATCGGTATCTTGTGGATGTTCTCAACCATCCATTTGATGAGGTTCAAATGAAGCTCACCCATTGCACCAACGATCAACTGACGCAGTTCTTTTGAATAGTTGATGTGGAAAGTTTTGTCCACCTTGTGCATGTCATTGAGGATGGCATTAAGCTTTTCATCATCCGACTGGTTTTGCGCCTTTACTGCCATCTGGATTTTTGGTGATGGGAATACGATTGGTTCGATCGCATCATCAGCAAACTTGGGCAGGCTCAATGTTTCGTTGGTAGCTGTATTTTTCAGTTTTATGGTTGACCCGAAATCCCCCGCATTCACCTGAGCGATCTTTTCCCGATTCTTCCCTGCGAAGATAAACAATTGGGATAATCTTTCTTTAGATCCGTTGGTGCAGTTTACAAGGTCGGTAGCTTCGTTGATAACACCATTGCAGACCTTAAAAAAGGAAACTTCACCAAGATGTGATTCGATGGATGTTTTAAAAACAAATAACGAAACGGGCTCCTTAGTATCGCATTTCAACTCTTTGCCATTTGTGGTTTTCACCGGGGGCATCTCGTTGGGGGCGGGAACTGAGTCTTTGATGAAATTCATCAGCCGACGAACGCCCATGTTGTGTTTTGCATTGATGCAGAACACAGGGAACATGCTTCTGCCAACCAATCCGGTTTTGATACCCCTGAGCATCTCTTCCTCGGTTAATGTTCCATTTTCGAAGAACAGTTCCATCAATGCATCTTCGCCGGCAGCAGCCGCTTCGATAAGTTCGGCATGTAATTCTTCAGCTTTGTCTTTTTCTGATGCCGGAATATCCAGTACCTGAGGTTCACCACCGCCATCTGGATATTTGTACATCTTCATCTTAATCAGGTCAATAACCGAATTGAAGCCAAGCCCTGGATTAACAGGATATTGGCAGATGGTCACCTGGTTGCCAAACTGTGTTTTCAGTTGTCGGATGGTCTCTTCAAAGTTCGATTTCTCATGCTCCAGATGGTTTACAACAAAAAGCACCGGCGTATGGTTACGTGAAGTATATCTCCAACTGATCTCAGCACCCACTTCAACACCATTTTGTGCGTTGATCACCATCACAGCTGTGTCAACCACCTTGAGTGCAGAAATGACTTCGCCCACAAAATCATCAAACCCTGGTGTGTCGATGATATTGATCTTTTTCCCTTCAAATTCAGCATACATGACCGTTGAGGAAACGGAGTTCTGCCGCTCATGCTCAATGTCTCTGTAGTCAGATACCGTGTTTTTATCGTCAACCGAGCCTCTTCTGTTAATTAAACCACCTTCGAAGATCATACATTCGGACAGTGTGGTTTTGCCGGATTTTGCTCCTCCAACAAGGGCAATGTTCCTGATTTCATCAGTTTGATATACTTTCATGTTCCAGTAAACTAAGTTTTAGTGATTTATTTTAATTGTAAATTTCAGTCATTTACAAAGGGTGGCAAAATTATTAAAAATCTGACTAATAATAAGAAAAGTTTGGAAAATATTTGGAAGCAGGGGTTCAGTACAGTTTCCCAAATTGAGATTTCTTGTTCGTCATTTCAACTTAATACCCAAAATTTTCCCGGTTCATTATTCGATGATTATTTCTACTTTCCACTGTAATAAAGTTGGAAATTTACCCGTAAAACCTCTACGCATTCAACAATACGCAAATTTAATCAGTAGGTTAGCGGAATTTTTTACAAAAAACAATTACTGAGGTTCTTTATCTGCAAACAATGGTTCGCCCAGACCGGATTATTTTGGTTAACAAGTGTTTTGTTCAATGATCATTTCCAAACTTCAGCTACTTTTGCAACCCAATTCAACTGTCAATTTTCAATGGTTTTCAGCAGCAGCCTGTTTTTACTTTACTTTTTTCCGGCTTTTCTCATTGCCTATTATATTATTCCACGCAAGCTAAGGAACCTATACACGCTGCTGGCCAGTATCTTTTTTTACGCCTGGGGTGCTCCGGATTTTATTTTCATCGTGCTTGCCTCCATCGTCATTGACTATTACATAGTGGATTTAATTTACAAATCTACGCTGCTGAAGGCCAAAAGGATACTGCTCGGGGTGTCTGTAGTCATAAATGTAGGTATGCTGGCTTATTTCAAGTATGCCAACTTCCTGGTGGATAATTTCAACGAAATGCTCGGCTGGTTTAACGTTGAGCCTGTAGGATGGGCTGCGGTTGCTTTGCCGATTGGAATTTCGTTTTTCACTTTTCAGAAACTTACCTATTCGATTGATGTGTATCGTAAGGTGCATACCCCGCTCCGGCAGTTGACCGACTATGCCATGTACATCCTGATGTTCCCGCAGCTGATTGCTGGACCGATCGTGCGTTTCAACGAAATTGCCGATCAGATAGAAAACCGGAGAGCATTTGAAACGGTGGATGCAAAGCTGCTTGGATTTTTCCGATTTGTTGTAGGCTTAGCAAAAAAGGTGCTGATCGCAAATGTTTTAGGTGAACAGGTGGACAAGATTTTTGCCATGCAGCCTTACGACATTTCCACTCCCATAGCCTGGATTGGAATTGTGGCTTATTCGTTCCAGATTTACTACGACTTTTCCGGATATTCTGATATGGCCATTGGCCTTGGACGTATGATCGGATTTAAATTTCCTGAAAACTTCAACAACCCTTACATTTCTCAAAACATCACCGAGTTCTGGCGTCGGTGGCATATCACCCTGGGACGCTGGATGCGCGACTATCTCTATATCCCGCTTGGTGGTAGCCGCGTTTCAGTACAAAAACTTTACCTCAATCTGTGGGTGGTTTTTCTCATCTCGGGGCTCTGGCACGGCGCTGCTTGGAATTTCGTGGTATGGGGCGCTTTCCATGGCCTCTTCCTGATTGCCGACCGCATGTTCCTGATTAAGGTTACAAAGCCGCTGGGAAAACACTTCAACATCCTGATTACTTATTTCATCACACTGATTGGCTGGGTGCTGTTCAGGGCCGAAACGCTCGAATTTGCTTTTCAGTTTATCGGAAGGATGTTTGCTTTTGATGGCGCCAAGACCACCATGTGGTTTGATGCCGAGTTCAGGACCATGATGGTGGCCGGGGCACTTTTTGGTTTTATTGCAGCCTTTGGAAAAATTGAAACATGGTGGATACAGGTACTTGAAACACCAAAGAAAACCCTGACCGTAGCATTAATGACCGTTACAGCAATTTTGTTTACCATCCTCTGCATTGGCTCCATCACTTCCTCATCTTTTAACCCGTTCATTTATTTCAGGTTTTGATCATGAAAGTCACCGCTAAACATATCATTTTCCTCCTGCTTGTTGTACTGCTTTCTCTGCCTACCTTTCAACATGCTGTCAAATGGTTTAATATACCCCCCCTTGATGGTGATTTCGTCCTTGCTGATCGCCCGAAATATACCTGGCAAACCTGGATGGATGGATCGTTCCAGAACGGGTTCGATCGCTACATTGAAGATCATATAGGGTTCAGGCCGTTTTTTGTAAGACTGAACAATCAAATTGATTTCGACCTGTTTGGCAAAGCGAATGCCGAAGGTGTAGTGGTGGGGAAAAATAACATGCTCTATGAGTACGATTACATCAGGGCATTTACGGGGGGTGATTTTATCGGTGAAGCGACGATTGATAAAAAGTTGCTCCGCCTGCAGTTCATTCATCAGTACCTTAAAGAGAATTTTGATATTGATTTCCTCCTTGTTCTCGAACCCGGTAAAGCCAGGACGTATCCCGAAAATATCCCTGACTGGTACCTGAAGCACGGAAAATCGATATCCAACTACGAGTACATCCTTTCCAAAGCTCAGGATCTCGGAATTCCTCTCCTCGACCTGAACCATATTTTTGTGGAAGCTAAAGACACTGTTTCCTATCCGCTTTACCCGAGATATGGCATACACTGGAGCGAGCACACCATGCCTTTTGTGGCTGACACACTCATCCGTTTCCTTGAAAATCTGCGCCAGATTGATATGCCTGAATTTTTTATCGAAGAAGTAAAAATCACTGACTCGCTGGCCGACAGCGACTACGATGTTGGAAATACCATCAACCTGCTGTACCGCCTGCCTCATCAACCAATGCCCTATCCAAAGTTTGCCTTTGGCAGTGAAATGGGCAAGGTCAGGCCGATGGTGCTGGCCATTTCCGACAGCTATTACTGGAATTTTTTCAATACCCGAATCCCAAAGCATCTCTTTGCCAACGAAGCCTTCTGGTATTTCAATGCTAAGGTTTATCCCGATTTCTATTTTTGCGAAAAATGGACCCGCGATCTTGATTTGAAAACTGAAATCGAAAAACAGGACATCATTATCCTCAGTGTCACCGAGCGTTTCCTTTACAAATTCGACTGGGGATTCATCGACCAGTTGTATGAACTTTATACCCCCAACTACACAGGCGACATTGTTTATAAACTCGAAAACCAAATCCGTCTCGATGCCGGCTGGTTTGATGAGATCGTCCAAAAATCAGCAAAACAGGAACTTACACTGGAAGAAGCTATCCACAAAGAGGCCTATTACCAGGCCTGGGTTCTTGAGCCTGAAACCTTCCTTACCTGGTACGGACGCGAACATTTCAGGTCGGTAATCACAGGTGATCCGAAATGGGCTGCAGCAGTGAAAACAAAAGCAGAAGCCGCAAGAATCCGTTTTGAGGAACAATTGGAAAAAGATGCTGATTACATTTTTAACAATGAACACCCGGAAATATTCAGACTCAATCTTTTAATATCGCAACACTCATCTGCTATTCGCTCTGACTCCGCCTGGCTAAACGAAGTTAAGGCCAAAGCGGCCTATTTCAGGATGGCGTTTGAGGATATGATAAAAGTAGACGCTGAATTTCTTGCAAGGCAAAATGCATCAGAAGATCCTTTGCGGAAAGAAAGGATCAGCTACTACGAACAGCAAATCCTGGGTGACCCTGCATGGCTCGAAAGCGTGACCAAAAAAGCACAGGAACAAGGTAAAACAACCGAACAGATGATCCGTGAAGATGCAATTTACATGGTTGACCAGGAGCCAAAACGGTAATTGAGATTTTTTAAAATTCTATAAAAGATCAAAAGCCCTATTATTAGTATACAGCAATTCTCCCACCTTAAAAATGTCCATCAAATCACTCCAAACATGACAACATACATTTCACTATTGAGGGGAATCAATGTGAGCGGCCAGAAATTGATAAAAATGGACGCATTGAAAGTGCTTTGTGAAAACCTGGGATTTACTGATGTGCGAACCTACCTGCAAAGTGGCAATGTGATATTTCAAACCCATGATAGTCAAATAGCCGTGCTCGAAAAGCTGATTTCGGATCAGGTTAAAAAGCAATTTGGTTTTGATGTTCCTGTTATCGTCCTGACAGTTGATGACTTAATGGAAATTGTTGAAAAAAATCCGTTCAAAGACGACCCCTCAAAAGACCCGGCTTCCCAATACGTGACATTTTTATCTGCTCAACCCGTGAAATACGATATTCAATCCATCGGGTATAAAAAGACAAAAGAAGAGGAAATTACAGTGACTGAAAGAGCGGTGTATTTGTATTGCCCAAACGGGTATGGGAGAACGAAACTGACCAACAATTTTTTAGAGTCAAAACTGAATGTCACAGCAACCACAAGAAACTGGAAATCAACAACTGAACTTTTGACAATAGGTCAAAAAAGATGAGATAATGACCATAATAACCTATTTAGAACTCATTTGTGATGGCTACGTTAGTGTGCTGTTTCGTATGGACAGAATGAAGCATTCATATATGTTCTATGGTAAAATTTTAGCTTTGCCAAAAAATTCAGGAGAATGTTGAGGATTAAAAACGTTTTATTTGCGCTTGCGCTTCTGTTTTTAATAGCAGGTTGTTCAGGTTCGAGACATTTTGTTCGTCTGAGCGAAAACCCGAAGTCATTTTCAGCAGCACAGGAGGCCTGCATCATGCAGGGCGATATCCTGACACCCATGCGGGTTTTTAAAACCACCAGTTATTCGGATTCACTGCTGCTGAGAGCTAAAAGCAGTGATGTAATTGTTGAAACAGATGATCCGGTACTTCATCATTTTATCAGCAGGCTTTACAGCACCGTTCGCGACAGTCTGTCGCTGGGTGTGGGCATTGCTGCACCCCAGGTGGGGATTCTTAAAAACGTCATCTGGGTTCAACGTTTCGATAAGGAGGGTCAACCTTTTGAGGTTTACCTGAACCCTAAAATCATTCAATATTCCTCCCTGAAACAGGAATGCCGCGAGGGGTGTCTATCCATTCCCAACCGATCCGACACACTGCAAACAAGGGCTTATGCAATACTTATTGAATACGAAAGGCTGGACAAAACCCGCCATGTTGAAATGATCGAGGATTTCACCGCCGTTATCTTCCAACACGAAATTGACCATCTGAATGGAATTTTGTATCTTGATAGGATTGATGCAGATTTAGCGGGTGCAAAAAAGGAATGAATTTCTTAAAATAAAAAATTCATTCAGCTGTATCAAATTTTTTGGGTTAATCTACTCCCATTTTCCAGGAAAGAAACAGAATCGCTTAATGGATGCGAAATGCACTGTTCAAAAACAATTATTCCTACTTTAGCCGCCCGAAAAGCGCTATTGCCATAATCACAATTTTTCTTATGAGCATTACCGATGGATAAATCGAAATTTATAGTAACCAATGACATTTTGATGCCCCCCACCATCCGCTTTGCCTCCGCTTCCGATCTGCCAAGAATTGTGGAAATTTATAACCAGGGTGTAGCAGCGGGCAATGCCAACGCTGACATTGATTTGGTTACGATTGCTGACCGGATAGATTGGTTCAATGATCACGACCAGGTAAACTTTCCCATTTACATGGTTGAGATGAAGAATAAAACTGTCGGCTGGGGATCGCTGAGTCCATACCGCAAAGGAAGGGGCGGGTTGCGCCGGACTGCAGAAATTAGTTACTACATCGATTACGCTTACCACCACCGGGGGTTTGGAAAAATGATCATCGCTCACATGCTGGAGGATTGCCACCGGTTGGGGATCGAAAATGTGTTTGCCATCATGCTCGACATCAACCCGCCAAGTGCCGGACTGCTTGAGTATTTCGGATTTGAAAAATGGGGACATTTACCCGGGATTGTCAACCTGAAAGGGAGAGTTTGCGGGCAGTTGATCTATGGGAAAAATCTGGTCTGATGTAGTTTAGTGCCAGCAAGAAAACTCGTAATGTTGAAAATCAATGAATACCCCAACCCTCCCGACTGCGTCGGGATAAATTCCGGGAGCATTGATTTTCAACGATTTACTCCCTTTTCCCCGAGGGATCCCCTAGGGAAGGGTGGGGTAAATAAATCGTTGAAAATCAAATTTAATGGGTTTTCTTACTGGCACTAATTAACTCCAACCAAAATTACTCCTGAACAGAGGAATTCTGCCTGTAAAGCTGCTTAAATTCACTGATGGTCAGGGCGTCTTCAACACGAAACTCGCCAATGGCTGTCCGGTGCAACGAAGAGAGGTAAGCACCGCTTCCAAGCGCAATTCCGAAATCATTGGCCAGCGAACGGATATAGGTTCCTTTGCTGCAGCGTACCCTGAAAAAAACCAACGGCATTTCAATCCTTGTGATTTCAAAATCAAAGACCTCAACCTGTCGCTGCTGCATGGTTACCTCCTGGTTGCTGCGGGCAAATTTATAAGCACGTTTTCCATCCACTTTCAGCGCAGAAAAGATGGGCGGCGTTTGCAAAATTGTTCCTGTAAACTGTTTGGTGGCTTGCCTGATCATTTCTCCGGAAATATGTTCTGTGGAAAATTGCTGATCGGGTTCTGTTTCACCGTCCCACGAAGGTGTGGTGTGGCCAAGCCTGAAACTCCCCGTATATTCTTTTTCGCGCGCCTGGTAGGTGTCAATGGATTTGGTTTGCTTACCTGTACAAACAATCACGAGTCCGGTGGCCCGGGGATCAAGCGTACCTGCATGGCCAATCTTAATTTTTTTAATTCCAAACTCATATTTGAGATAAATCTTCAGGCTGTTCACCACATCAAATGAAGTCCAATCGAGGTCTTTGTTGATCAAAAGCACTTCGCCTTCCTTGAAATCGGGGTGCTGGATAAATGACTTTTTATTGATCATAAGATGCCGAACAGAATTGATGTCAACCCTACAACATAGCAATAGATGGCAAACCAGAGCAGTTTTCCTTTTTTCACGATACCAATCATCCATTTACAGGCGAGAAGGCCAGAGATAAAAGCCGCCAAAAATCCAACCATCAAGGGTAAAGCGCCAACGCTTCCTTCTCCAGAAATTTCCCCCCCAAGCAAATCCTTAAAATTGGCGCCGATAATTGGGATCAATACCATCAGAAATGAAAACTGAGCGATATCGGCTTTTTTATTCCCAAGAATTAAACCTGCTGAGATGGTGCTTCCCGATCTTGAAATTCCCGGAATCACGGCAATTGCTTGTGCTATGCCAATAATAAAAGAATCAAGAAAACTGATGTTGCGGGTATTGGATTTTTTGAAATGGGCAAACAGCAGCATGGTTGCTGTGATGAGCAACATTGATCCGACGAAAATGAGGTTACCGTTAAAAAGGCTTTCGACCTGATCCTTAAAAAAGAGACCAATAAAGGCCACCGGTATCATTGAGAAGAAAATTCTTGCGATATAACGGGTTTCGTCATTCCATTTAAAGGCAAACAGTCCCTTGATTAACCGAAAAATATCTTTATAAAAAACAACTAACGTACTCAGTACTGTGGCGCCATGCACCATCACTGTAAAGACAAGGCTGCGTTCGGCATTTACGCCCAGCATTACTTTGCCCATCTCAAGATGACCGCTGCTGCTAACCGGTAAAAATTCAGTCAACCCCTGGATAAGCCCTAATAAAAGCGCCTCTAACCAGTTCATTGGACGGGTTTATCCTGTTCAACCGAATTTGTTTTTTTGGGGCGCTTCATAATGGCAAAGATGCCGATTACGTACCCGGTAATCAAAAGAATAGGTGAGAGTGTAAGCCGCTGGAAGTTGAACATTTCGTAATTAAAAAAATCAGGACTGTCGCTCCGCCCACCGATCATCAGTATGAAGCCAACCACAATAAAGCCGATGGCGATGAGTAATAAACGATAGTTCTCTTTATCAAAAACGAATCCTGCCCCGGCTATCTCTTTTGCTGGAGCAGCTGTGTTAACTTTTTTCTTGATCAAAGTTGGTTTTTTGTATCCGGCAGTTTCTTTCATAATCCAATTACATTTGCGTATAAAAATCGGGGGTAAAATTACTCAATATAATTCTTCTGAATTGATATTAAGATATTTTTTAATGGCAAAGTGGTTGGATAGCCAGGTTACGAGTAGACCAAACAATACCATTCCCAATGATAACAACCTGATAAAAAATGAATTTTCCAGAATTTGTAACTCGGGAACTTTTATCCTGATAAACAGAACCACACTCCATAACAACACCACGGCTACCAGGCCACTAACCAAACCCTGGATAAGTCCGTTAATCACAAAAGGCCGCCTTACAAAACGCTGTGTGGCGCCCACCAACAGCATACTTTTAATGGTCATCCGTTTAGCATAAACAGCGAGGCGTATGGTGTTGAAGACCAGTAAAACTGAAACAAAGAACATCAATCCAACAAAAAAAACGACACCTACACCAATTCGGTTTATGTTTCTGTTAACCAATACAAGCAATGACTCCTGGTAATTGACCAATTTAACTGCCGGATAACTGAGCAGTTGCTGCTTTATCAAACCCACTGAATCAGGATGGGTGTATTCACTTTTTAAAAACAATTCGATAGAATTGGGCAAAGGATTATAGCCTATAAAATCAATGAAGTCCTCACCAAGTTTTTCCGCTAATTTGCGGGCTGCTTCATCCTTCGAAATGTAATTTGCCCGGAGGGTATAATCAAAACCATTAAGTTCGGACTTAAATTTAAGAATCTGTGATTCGTCATAATCGTCATGCATCTCAATCTGCATTCCAATATTTTCCTTCAGATAATCCGAAAGTTCCCGTGCCTGAAAAACCAGAAGTGTCAGAATCCCTAACATGAATAATACCAGCGTAATGCTGACCAGTGTTGTTCCGTAAGCCGTTCTGTAACTTCTCAGGCGAAATTTATCATCCGAATGCTTCACTTGATCAAGATTTACGGCTAAAGTAGCTTTTTCTTTTTACCTGATTTTTAAAAGCACAAGTAAAAGATTTCCTAATTTTGCGGCGATTCTCTCCGTAGCTCAGGTGGTAGAGCAAATGACTCTTAATCATTGGGCCGAAGGTTCGAATCCTTCCGGGGAGACATAAAAAAAGCAGGTTATCAGGCCTGCTTTTTCTTTTCTTTGTGAAGAATTAATTCTTTATCACCTTCTCTATGAATGTCTGATGTTCGTTGATCAACCGGATAAAATAAACTCCATCGGGTTGATTACTAAAATCAAAACTGGTTTTATTATCAATCACACCTGAAAAGACCACTTGTCCCTGAACATTGGTAATCAATAAATTAAACAAACCATCAGTATTAATATTGATTTGTTCGGAAGTTGGGTTTGGAGAGACAGTGATATTGTCATCAATCTCACTGATACCTGTTGCCCCGACTTTCAGACCGTTAATAATGGACAGTCCGTTTTCGGCATAAAGTCCATCGGCATTTGCAGCCTGTTTGCTGTATCCTGCAATGGCATCCAGAATTTGCCCGTTGCGGAAAATCCTGACAGTCATCATTTCGCCCTCTACCATTCCCTCTATTGTTTCAGTTGTGATGTCGTTCCCATAAACAACTATTGGAAGCACTGACTCATTTCCGCTAAATTGATTCATGCCGACACACCGTTCGTTTGAATTAAATATGCCAACAAAATCGCCAGGGACAAGGTTTTGCAGGGCAGCGCCGGTAACCGACAGGATATGTTGTGAACCCGTTGCGGTAACATCATTCCAGGATGTTGAATTGACAAATTGTGGCACGTTGTTCAATGTCATGGCTTTAGGCAAAATTAAACCGAAGTCAATCATTACCTGGGCATTTACTTTTGCTATGTAGGCCACGCCCGGATAAAGCGTATTTAAGGACAGACCTGATGTGCCTGGTAAAATTCCTCCTCCCGGCCAATAAATCAGCCCCCCTGCTATGTCGAACATAAATTCGATGGCATTGCCAAGCGGCACAATGAATTCGTTCACATCAACCGGGTTTTGGCTAAGCACCGGGATCAGGTGTGTGCCCGGTTCAAGGGTGATGGTTTTGTCTTCAGGCTCGTAACCCGGGAAAACAAAAAATGCAGACCCGTCAAGTTTGGCTTTATAGCCAGTGTAGGTACTCCATTCGCCAATTGAGTTGATGTTTTGACCAGGCCAGTATATACCCTCATTGCTTAAAATGATGATCAGGTTATTTAAAGCGGGAGCAAACAAATCCTCCATGCTTATTCTGCCGGGAATCAGGTTGCTTGATACTCCGCTCCAGCCTGAAGGAATGATCAGTGGTAATGTTGGATTCTCGTTACATCCGGACCCCGGTGTACAATAAATTCCCTGTCCAGCTGCATTCACGGCTGCAAGTTGTGTTGAAAACGTCCAGTTGGCCGGATCGTTGTTATCAAGAGAGGGGTCACAAAATTCAAGTGACGGACCCCGGCCTGCTGGTTCGGTTGGCCATAGATTTGCATCATCGTAAAGAACGTATGCACGCACATTGTTGCTGTTATCACTCAATTCGACAGCCTCACCTCCATTTCCCAAACCACCGCTTGTCCATTGCAACGCATCAATCCCAAAAGTGTTTTGGAAGGCTGATGCATTAACGCAAACCACCAGGAATTCACCGGGATGGAAATCAACATCAGGGAAGGTATACACCACACCCTTTGATATTTTCCAGTTAAGGAGATTCACAATACCAAGTCCATTGTTGTAGAATTCGATAAACTCAAGTGTATCAGCCCCTGATTCTGGAGGGTTGTACATGATCTCACTGATGATGATATCAATTGGAGGAACAATAGTAAAAGTCTCATTACTGGCATCCCAGGGATCATCCTGACCGACGGCCTGAATGATGATGATGTATTCTCCGAATTCCTGTGTTACATTCCATGTGAAACTGCCATCCTCAACCGGCACAATACCTAACAAAACACCTTCTTTTATGAATGGAGTATGCAGAATAACTTCCACATCGCCATCGAAATTGGAGTAAAACCATTCGATCTCATATTCTGTCCCCCATTCTATCTGTTCTCCCCCATTTGGAGAAATCACAGTGATTGTTGGTGGAATCTCAATGTCATCAAGACTTCTGCTTGTAAAATAAAACCCATCAACCCTGCCATTTGGAATACCAACAAGATTACACAGTGAGGTGGGAATCGGTGTACCAATATAATCCACATCATAAAAAGTAGTTCTGAAATTACCGGAAGATTTACTCTCATCAGTGATTTCATACACCTGACCATTGGCAAACAAACTACCTCCATCTGAAAAAGTAACACCCTCAATTTTAATCAGTTCTGATTCATACTCTTCGAAATTACCAAACAACTGGCCAATGGTGACCACCTCAGGATCAATCACATTACCTGAGGAGGTTGGTGCGCCCGGATCGCCTACCGGGTTGAACTGCAGCATATTTCCAAAATAGGTAAATGTTCCAACAATACCTGTGATACCGTCACCAATAAGATAATCGGTTGTAATAACACCCGGCACATCATCAATAAGGATTGCTGCTGTTGCATCCTGGATAAATTTTTGATTTCTGAAGGTTTGTTTGAAAGTTAAGACTACCTCACCTGTAACTTTAAAATAGTCTGTCTTGGTTAAATATGCAGCTCTTAATTCGGCGAGGTTTGCCACTTCGGTTACCGGTGGAAAAGTATAGGTAGCTTCTGCGATGGAGCTTGGGTCAAGATCGGGAGCGTAAGCAATAGCTTTGACGGTTGTAGTTGCATCAATGGGGATGGGAACCGTATATTCGGTGGATGAATTATCGGGATCAGATCCGTCCAATGTGTAATAAATGGTAGCGCCTTCGGTTGTACAAGTAATCTCAAGATTAAAAGGATAGAAATATTCTCCTGAAAACTGGGAAAATACCGGTGTCGCCGCTGCAGTAACCTCTCCAAAGGCAGTCCATGAAATGTTGTCAATTACTACCTGGCGGTTTGTGGTGGCTGTTCCAGTCAATTTAATTCTGATATCGAAATTACCTTGAACATTGATGTCGTTCACTTCAAAAGTATGAATAGTTGCATCGGCGCCTGTAAAACCTCCAAATTCAATTGACGTTCCCTTTAACTCACCGTTGATATAAACTTCGAGCTGCCTGACAGAACTGCCCGTAAATGCCTTCCTCATGTTCATGGAAAAACTTCCTATCCCGCCTGGTATAGCTGAAGCTTCCAATTTACTGTCGCTTGCCCTTCTAAGCATTAATCCTTCACCATCAACGGGATAACCACCATCATCACGGGAATGAAAATAATTCCAGACAATTCCTCCATTTCCAGAGAAGGAACCGTCAGCATAACTGGTTGTTGCAGTTGAATTATCAAAGGTTTCTAAACCTTGACCATAAGTAAAAGCAAAGATTACTGTGAAACTTAATACTGTAATTAACCTTTTCATAAATATTGATTTTATGTGTAAAATTTGATTTTTGAAAAAAGCTGTCCCCTGAGTTCTTGGTCTCAGGGGACAGCATGATTTGTTACTTACTACATTCCGGGAAAACGATCGGGATTGCACCGCTTACCTTGATAAAATAAGCTTTACCCGGGACAAAATTAACCAGTGTGTACAATCCGCCATCAGGCCAGTAAACCAGGTTGGTTCCCAGTTCCTGTACATAGATAATTTCGGGAATTCCACCTAACAAGGCAGCAACCCCAACCTCACATTCACTCAAAACCGGCAACATGTTCCAGCCAGTGTTAAGGTTTACGGTTTTGTTTGTCACAAGTGTACCATGAATGACATGGTAGCGCAGTGCTTCGGTTCTCAGCTGGTAACCCACGTTATTGTTCCAGTTACCAATGGTATTGATATTATAGAACGGAAAATAGATCTGGTTGAAGTTTTGCATAATGGTCAAATCATCAACAATCCGTTCCATCACATCAGCTACATTTGGCTGATCAGGAACAATATACGTTGAAATTCCCCCCCAACCTGCCGGGATTAAGAAACTCTGTGCAGGGGTAGGGAAATTGGGTGCTCCGGGAGTTCCATAAACAGGAATTCCATCTGCATTTATAAGGGCAAATGCGGTTTCCGGCGCCCAGTTTTCTGCAAGTTCATTATCTGAAGCAAGATCGATAAGTGAGAGCGACGGGCCAAACCCATCAGGGGCTATTGGCCAGGGTGATGCATCATCAAAAAGCACAAAATCAATCACCACGTTGGCTGCGTTTTTCAATTCTATGGCTTCACCACCGTTTGACAAACCTCCGCTTGTCCATTGCAAAGCGGCCACGCTAAAAGCATTGAATACTGCATTTGCATTGTAAGCAACTACCAGATAAGCCCCGGGAAGGAGTTCATAGTCAGGGAGGATCATATCGATTCCCGCCGAAAAATACCATCCTGCCAAGTTGTGTGCAATATTATCGGCATTGTATAATTCGAGGTATTCCAATGTATCAGTCCCCCCTTCCGGTGAGTTGTACATGATTTCGCTGATTACCACATTTGGTGTTGGAGGAGGCAAAATGATCGAAAATACGGCATCGCTTTCGTCGGCAGGTATCCCGGTCAATTCATCTGAGATTTTGATCAAATAGTTATCGCCTGCATCTTGTGTGACCTCCCACGCAAATGTACCAAAGGTGCTGGTAACCGTACCCAACGTAATGGCTGACCCCGCTTTTTCAGCAGTCATCAGTTCGATCAGGATTGTGCCTTCATAATTTGCACTGCTCCAGGTAATGTTGTAGGTTGTTCCCTGTTGAATGTTTTCACCGCCATTTGGGGTAAGTAAAGTAAGCTCCGGAACAATTACCGAAACGATGGAGAAAACGCCATCGCTTTCATCCACCGGCTGGCCATCTTCCATATCCGAAACACGGATTTTGTAGTTGGTACCAACCGTCTGGTCAGCAGCGATTTCCCACGGCCATGTTCCATTGATTGCAGGAATGTTTTCAGCTAAAACAACATCTTCGCGGGTTGCGGTGATGAGTTCAATTTTTAGTAATCCGTTGAAGTTTACCCTTGTCCAGGTAACATCAGTGGTTTCTCCCTGGATGAATGTTTCACCGCCATTAGGCGCTGTAACGGTTAACCCCTGAAATCCGAAAGCAGAATTTTGAATTCCAGGGGTTCCAAAATTCTGTGGACTGGCAATCCAGTTTTCGGGCAGATTGTTGTCGAGATCAGGATCTATAAGTTCTAATGAAGATCCCAGCCCGTTTGCTCCAAGGGGCCATGGTGAAGAAGATGAATAGGCAACAACATCCATCAATGTACCGTCTGAAGCCTTAAGCTCTATGGTTTCACCCGTATTGTTTAAAGCCCCGCTATTCCATTTAACAACATTGCTAATTCCATAAAAAGTGCCTACAGAATCAGCATTTACCGCCAAAACAAGGTATTGCCCCTGAAGTAGGATTGTCCCTTCAGCAAAAGTGTGAACAATGGCCGTACTAATTGTCCATCCCGTTAAATCAACATCGAAATTACCGTTGTTAAACAGTTCAAGATATTCATAGTATGAATCACTTAAAAATGGATTGCTATTGGAAGGGTTGTACATGATCTCATTGATTACAATCTTGGGAACCGGCAATTCAGCTACTATATTGAAGAAGTTGTCGCTTTCATCCATTGGATCACCACCATTAACCCCCTGAATCCTGATTTTGTAATTGTTACCTACTTGTTGTGCAGCCGGCACCTGCCATTCGAAGAACCCTGAGTTTGGAATACTTGTAGCCAAAACAAGGGTATAAAGTGGCGGGCGTACAAGGGTGATTTTTACATTACCGCTAAAATCCTGAGAAGTCCATGTTATGTTCTGTGTACTCCCTTGTTCCCAATATTCATATCCATTTGGCGAAACTACGGTGATGGTGGGAAATAGGACTGATGGCTGAATGTCGCTGGCATAGCGGCTCGTAACATAGTTGGCATTGCTTACCGTATTGGGAATGACAACAAGATCGGTTGGCACAGATGGAATCGTGTTCCCAAGGTAGTTGGCATCCAGGAATTCCGTTCTGAACGTTGCTGCCGCATCCGTGTTGTCCGAAATCGGGTAATTCGTTCCATAGGCAAAGGTTGCACCACCATTGGCAAAAGTGACATCTTCAATTTTGATCAGTTCTGACTGATAGTTCATAAAGTTGGCATTTAACTGGGCAATCGTGATCACTTCAGGCACGATGACATTGTTAACAGAGGTTGGCGCCCCGGGATCAGCATTCACTGCAAGGCGCAACATGCCATTGTGATTGACAAGGATCCCTGACAATCCGGTGATTCCGTCACCAGGTGAATAGGCTGTGGTAATGATTCCTGTGAAATCATCAATCAAAATGGCAGCGGTGGCATCCTGTACAAATTTCTGGTTGCGCCATGCTTGCTGGTAAGTGAGCACTGCTTCCCCCGACAAAATGTATTCCTGCCCGAGTTGTCCGGCTCTAAGCTGAGCAATCGTATTGACCGTGATCGGGCCGGTGGGAATAAACTCAAGGTCATCAAGAGAGCGGCTGGTGATGAAGTATCCTTCTGATCTTGCATTTGGAATGCCAACGATATTTCCGTTACCCCCTGGGATTTGTGTTCCAATATAATTTACATCGTAAAATGTCGTCCGGAAATCTCCGGTAGCTTCACTGGCATCACTTATCTCATAGACTATTCCATTGGCAAAAGTTGCGCCGGCATCCGCAAAAGAGGCATTGACAATCTTAATCACCCTGGATTCATAGGCAGCAAAGTTGCTGAACAATCCACCTATTGTAACCACCTGCGGAACAATTGCGTTACCTGTTGAAGTTGCTGGTCCGGGATCCTGTGAAGGAGTGAACTGGAACATATTCCCGAAAACATTCAGCGTACCATAAATGCCTGTAATCCCATCACCAACATTATAACTGGTTGTAATCACACCTGATAGGTCGTCAATCAAAATACCGGCAGTAGCATCCTGAATGTATTTCTGGTTGCGGAAAGTTTGAGAAAAAGTCAAAACAGCTTCTCCAGTTAAATGATATAACCCTGAAAGAGCTGAATTTTTCAGTGTTGCGATATTTGCTACTTCAATCGGGAATGTATAGAATGCCACAGCAATTGAGCTTGGATCAAGTCCTTCAGCGTAAGCTCTTGCTTTTAAGACAGTGGTTATATTGATGGGAACGGGTATCGTGTAAAGATTGCTGTTTTCATCCGGATCAGTACCATCTGTGGTGTAGTAAATCGTGGCATCCGGCGTTGTAGTTGAAATAGAAATATTTTGAGAAGAATAATAGATGCCGCCTGGTGGAGAAAATGTAGGGGCTGCAACCGAAGGTGGGCCGCCGGAAGCAGTTACGGCATCATCCCAATTATTGGCAATTCTGATCCCATCAACAATTACACGTTCTGAGGCGTTGTATTGTCTAAGAGCAACACTGCCAACAGAATATGAAGAGTTCTCAGTAAAAGTAAAGTCAGCAGTTAAAGGTTCGCTCTCTGGAAATGAATTAAAAACAAATAAACTGGAAACCTTCGAAGCAATATCAAATTTTGTTACAACCAGTGTTGGGACTCCTGCTGTCATGGGCACATAAGAAGCGGGTGCAGATGAACCACTAAGCCCTAAACCGTCACCGGTGGCATTAACCCAAACCCTTGTAAAAAATGTTGTTCCAATTGTTGATTGTCCAAGATGTAAAAAATATCCAGGACTATTTGAGCTTTCGGTTTGAATAATGAAAGCAGTATAAACAACTCCTGCGACCTGGGAAGGAAATGTTCTGTGCACATCCTCACCATTATTATCTAATAATGCTGCTCCGCCAATGTTAGAGCCTGCATAGCCATCAAAAAACAAACCGTCAGATACAGTAGGAGGCTGATTTCCTGCGCCACTATGAGCAGTCCAGCCATTCGCAGTTAACAGAGAACCAATGGGATAGTCAAAATTTTCTTCAAATATCTGCCCCCAAACAGTTGACATTTGAAAAATAAGAACAAACAGAACTGCAAAGATTTTTAATAGTGTAAATAGCTTTTTCATAAACATTAGTTTTTTAATAGATGAATAATTTACTTTAATAAAGAAGCAGAGATCTCATTTTAAGAAATGGGACCTCTGCTTACCAATGATTTAATTGATGATGATGCGGTTGGTTGAAAACATACCCGAACTCAGGTCGGTGATTTTGACCAGGTAAACCCCCTTTTTCAGATGAGTCAGGTCAATCGGGGTCTGATCACCCGAGAGTGGCTGTTTGTAAACCAATTGCCCGGTGAGTGAGAACACTTCGAGATGATCAGCCTGCCGGCTGAGTTGAATGTTGAATCTTCCGGTACCGGGATTGGGATAAATGGTGGTTTGAAAATCCTGACCCGGTGAAGAGATGCTGTTGCTTCCTTCACCATTGACAAGCACATTGTCAATCTCCCAGGTGGCTGAGTTTTGGGATGTCGAGTAATAAACAAAGGCAACATATGCCGTAGCGCTGCCGTAACTGCTGATATCAATTGCGCCAGAGCTTGTCCACTGCCAGAAAGGATCTCCGGAAGGCCATGCAGCCTGTTCGGTAAGGTCAGTCCAGGTGGCATCGCCCGGGTTTCCGGAGCCGGCGTAATCAGTCGAAATTTTCACATTTAATGCAGGCCCGGTATAACCAAGAGCAGAGAAGAAAGTGAGTTTTTCGTTGGTTGTATTGCTAAGATTCAATGCGGGTGATATCAGCCAGTCTTCATTTTCGTTTGACTGTGAATTGGCAAAACCGCTCATTTTTGCACAGGCTGTATTGTCAACACCAAACGTGTTGTTCCTGTCCCACAGTTCAGCACCTTTAACGCTGATTGTAGTCCATCCTTCCCAGTCGGTATTGAAAGTCGAGTTGATTACTGTTACCAATTCAACTGTAGCTGTGGTTGCTTCTGCAAATGGAGGTTCGCCATCCGTTTTGTAATCAATATACTGACCGTCGTTGGTGTAGGGGAAAATTTTAAAATAATAGGTGGTTTGTTGTTCGAGGCCATTAAAAGAATATTCCTGGATACCCTGCTGAATGTTCATTGCTCCCACGCCGTCAGCCATATTCGGATCATCAGCAACGGGAGTACCATCAGCCGGAGATTGGAAGTTGTTCTGACTGCTCCCAAGAATCAGATAACCTGCGGGCAAAACTTCTCCGGTGGCATCTGTCCAGGTAAGTTTAATGTTTGATCCGGTGGCTGCTGCTGCAAATGCAGTCGGGTAGTTGGTAGGCTCCGGAATTATGGTCAGAATAATGGTGGCTTCGGCTGAAGGGGGATTCCCGTCATTCTTGTAATCAATGGCCGAACCGGCGCCTGTGTAGGAGAATATTTTGAAATAATAGGTCACATTCACCGGCAAATCGGCAAAAACGTATTCTTCAGCACCAAAAGCAATGTTCATGGCGCCCAAACCATCACTCAATACCGGGTCGTTAGACACAGGAACTCCGTCAACGGGTGCAATGATGTTATCTTCATCGCTGGCCAGAATAACGTAGCCCGTTGGTAACACCTCGCCCGTGGCATCTTCCCAGGTGAGTTTAATCGTTGTTAAGGTCGTTGTCGCTTCAAATGCAGTTGGGTAATTGGTTGGTTCTCCGTAAAACCATTCAAGATCACCAAGCGATCTGCTCGTAATATAATTACCCTCAGTTCTTGAGTTTAGGATACCTACAATATTTCCTGCACCTGATGGAATCAATGTTCCGATATAATCCACATCGTAAAAAGTAGTTCTGAATTCTGCGCTGGCTTTGCTATTGTCGCTGATCGGATAAAGAAGCCCGTTTTCAAATGCCGCACCTGCATCAGCAAATGTGGCGTCGGCAATTTTAACCAGTTGGGATTCGTAATCCTCAAAGTTAGCTGTCATTTCTGTGATAGTGATCTCAACCGGATCAATCTGATTTCCCGTTGAGGTTGCCTCACCCGGATCAAACGCCGGGACAAACTGCAGCATATTGCCAAATTCGGTCACCGTGCCAATCATTCCTGTGATACCGTCGCCAAGGTTATAAGCAGTTGTAATTTTCCCTGAAAGATCATCAATTAATATGGCTCCGTTGGCATCCTGAATGTATTTCTGATTTCTGAACGTCTGCTGGAAAGTCAGTACCACCTCACCGTTGATTTTGAAATAGTCTGTTGATGGGAAAGCAGCCCTGAGTTCTCCAAGATTGGCTACCTGGATCGGTGTAATAATGGTATATGTGCCCTGGGCAATGATACTTGGGTCAAGGCCGGTGGCATAAGCACGGGCCTTTAAAGTTGTAGTAGCGGAAATATTGATTGGGTCGGTATAAGGTGTTGAAGATTGTGAAGGTTCACTGCCATCGGTAGTATAAAAAATAGAAGCATCGGGTGTAGTACAGCTGATGGTCACATCAATATCGCCGAAAAACTGACCTGCAGGAGGTGAAAATACCGGTGTGGCAACATTTTGAACTCCGGTATTATCGGTAATCACGATGTCGTCGATATTCAACCTGCGATTTACCGTACCGTCTTCAGTTGCCCTTTTGATCCTGACGCGAACGTTGCCGTCAACATTAACATTTTCCGAAAAAGTCTGGACATCATCCGACGCGGGTGCAGTAAAAGCATTTCCTATCTGTGTCCATGTTGAACCATTGTTGGTGCTGTATTCTATCTTCCAGTCTACCTGTGTATCAGTTCCGTACCGTCGATAGAGAAATGTGATGTTACCAATACCGTTGGATTTGTTTTGTAGCATGGTCATAGAGGATGTACCGTAACCTCTCATTCTTGCGGCACGCTCACCGTTGATGAATTCAGGAAGACCGGCAGCAGTTGTAGTGATTAAAGCGTCTGTCATGTCCCAGTCCAATCCGCTGAGATTTACAGTCGCCGAGGCATAAGAAGGTTTCAATTCCCCTTCGCCTTCAAAATTTACAACATACTGCGCATTGACTATAAGGGCATAAAAAATAAACCCTACAATCAATGTGCTTTTTCTTAACACGCTGAAAATGTTTTTCATAGATTAAAATATTTAGTTGATTATTATTTTTCTCATTAAAGTTAAACCTGAAGTCGAATCAGAAAGCCTGATCATGTAAAATCCTTTGTTGAGATGCGTGAGATCCAAAAGTTGTATGCTGTCGCTTAAAACCTGTTCATGTACCAATTGACCGGTAATTGAGTGTACCTCGAGCTGATCAAAGTCATGCTGCAAATGAATATAGAATAACCCATTCCCAGGATTAGGATAGATGCTAATGCTATTTTCTTTGGTCGAACCGGATATTCCAACAGTCAGTTCACCGCTTATCATGATGTTATCCACCTCCCACGTAGCCGATTCCTCATCGGTGGAATAATACACAAATGCGACATAAAAATCATCGCTGTTGAGAAAAACATCAATGTACCCGGAGTGTGTCCATTCAAAAAACGGATTCCCTGTTGGCCAGGTAACCTGGTCAGAAAAGTCGGTCCAGGTGAAATTATTCGGATTCCCTGATCCATCATAATCAATTGAAACCTTTACCTGAAGGGCAGGTCCTGAATACCCCACTGCAGCATAAAATGAGAGCAGTTTTGTTTCTATTTCCTGTGATTCGATTAAAGGAGAAATAAGCCAGTTCTCATTTACATAGGATGTACCGCTTACAAATCCGCTGATTTTGGCACAGGGTGTATTGTTGATGCCGAAAGTATTGTCCCTGTCCCAGTCCTGTTCGCCGGTAACATTATACTGTGTCCAGCCTTCCCAGTCCTCATTAAAAGTTGTAAACAGCACCATAACCATCTGATAAGTAGTCGCATTAGCTGCAGGAGGATTGCCATCTGTCTTGTAATCAATAACTGCTCCTGTACCGGTGTAGGGGAATATTTTGAAATAATAAGTCTCCTCAACAGGCAGATCAGTAAACATGTATTGTTGGGCGCCAAATGAAATATTCATCGCTGCAGATCCGTCCGTGAGATCAGGATCGTTGGCAACCGGAACGCCGTCTGCCGGGAGGGTAATGGCAGGGCTGTCGCTGGCAAGAAGCAGGTAGGAGGTGGGTAAAATATTTCCTGTTGCATCAGTCCAGGTAAGGGCAATATTCTGACCATACGCAGTCGCGCCGAAATCAGCCGGGTAATTGCTTGGCTCACCCAATGCCCATTCAAAATCTTCGAGAAACCGCGAAGTAATATAATCACCATCGGCTCTTGAATTCAAAATTCCAATGATGTTTCCGGCGCCTGAAGGAATAGTTGTTCCGATGTAATTCACATCATAAAAGGTTGTTCTGAAATTTCCTGATGCTTTACTGTTGTCGCTGATTTCGTAAACCGTACCGTTTGCAAATGCACTGCCTGCATCAGCGAAAGTAGCGCCGATAATTTTCACCAATTCAGATTCATAATTTTCAAAATTGGTCAACATTTGGTTTATGGTAATCACCTGAGGCACAACCTGGTTTCCTGTGGATGTGGCAGCACCCGGATCCAAAGCAGGGGTGAACTGAAGCATGTTCCCAAACTCAGCTATGGTTCCGGTTATCCCTGTGATTCCGTCACCTATGTTATAGTTTGTATTGATTTTACCAGAAACATCATCAATGAGAATGGCTGCTGATGCATCCTGAATGTACTTCTGGTTTCTGAAGGTTTGCTTGAAAGTAAGCACGACCTCGCCGGTAAGCTGAAAATAGTTCGTCGAGGGAAATGCTGCCCTGAGCTGAGCAAGATTTGCAACTTGTGCAGGGACAACAATGGTATATGTTCCCTGGGCAATGTTACTTGGATCAAGACCTGCAGCATAAGCACGGGCTTTCAGTAAGGTTGTAGATGTGATGTTAATTGGAATGGTATAAGGTGTTGACGACTGGGTTGGCTCGCTGCCGTCGGTTGTGTAAAATATTGAAGCATCAGGTGTGGCGCAACTGATGGCCACCGTTACAGGACCGAAAAACTGACCGGCCGGAGGTGAAAATGAAGGAGTAGCTGTTGTGTTTCCACCGCCAAAATTTGTAATAAGGATGTCGTCAATATTCAGTCTGCGATTTGATGTTCCTTCTTCGGTGGCGCGTTTGATGCGGATACGGATATTTCCATTAACGTTTACATCTTCCGAAAAAAATTGAACATCGTCGGATGCCGGTGCTGTAAAAGCATTGCCGATTTGGGCCCATACCGTACCGTCAAGGCTATACTCAACTTTCCAGTCTACCTGAGCATCTGTTCCGTATCGACGGTAATAGAAGCTGACATTACCAATGCCGTTTTCTTTGTCTTCAAGCATGGTCATCACTGAGGTGCCGTAACCGCGCAACCTTGCCGAGCGAATTCCGTTTTTCCAATCAGCATCCAAAGTTCCGATCAGTGCTTCGGTCATATTCCAGGTCAAACCGCTAAGTATCACGTCACCAGAGGCGTAGGCAGTTTTCACCTCTCCCTCGCCTTCAAAATTTACTAAGTATTGTGCATCTGCTGTTGAAGCGAAAAACAACAGTCCGATAACCAGCACAACTGGTTTTAAAGCAATAAAAATCTTTTTCATGTAATTAATTGTCAAATTGTTAATATTATAAAATTGTAAATATCATGAGATTCCTGATTCAATTTCCGTCTGCAAAAGTCCTGAAAATAATCCAGACTATTTTTCAATTACAATTAAATTTAGGTTAAAAATTAAGAGGCTAAAAGTAAGGAAAAATGTTCAAACAGCAAGTAGCTTGTTGGTAAGTTTTGGGGGTCGAATGAGTTGGGATAACCACTAGTAAATTGTATATGAAGAGATTAAATAAAAAAATCCCGATTGAATCAATCATCGGGATTTTTTTTTCGAATATTTACGGGATTACCTACTTTACTTCTTCAAAATCAACATCAGTAACATCGCCGTCGTTTCCACCAGGTTGCTTGCCATCGTTTGGCGCACCACCCTGGTTACCTTGTTGCTGGCCGGTTTGCTGCTGCGTTGCATTGTACATATCCTGACTTGCTGCCTGGAACACGTCATTGAGTTTCTTTGTGGCCGATTCAATCCCGTCGAGATCTTCACGCTTATGGGCATCTTTTAATTTTGCCAGTGCATCTTCGATGGGTTTACGTTTTTCAGCCGGAATTTTATCGCCATATTCTTTCAACTGCTTCTCGGTCTGGAAAATCATCGAGTCGGCCTGGTTAAGTTTATCCACACGCTCTTTGGCGATCCTGTCGGTTTCAGCATTGGCTTCGGCTTCGGCTTTCATTTTCTTGATTTCATCATCCGTTAAACCAGATGATGCCTCAATGCGAATGCTCTGAGATTTTCCAGTTCCCTGGTCTTTTGCCGATACGTTCAGGATTCCGTTGGCGTCAATATCGAAGGTAACTTCAATTTTAGGAATTCCACGCATTGCCGGTGGAATACCATCAAGATGGAACCGACCAATGGTTTTGTTGTCTCTTGCCATTGCTCTTTCGCCCTGCAACACGTGAATTTCGACCGAAGGCTGATTATCGGAAGCCGTGGAGAAAGTTTCCGATTTCCTGGTTGGAATGGTTGTGTTTGAAGGGATCAGTTTAGTCATTACTCCACCAAGGGTTTCAATGCCTAAGGTAAGCGGAGTTACATCGAGCAGCAACACATCTTTTACTTCGCCCGAAAGCACGCCCCCCTGGATAGCAGCACCTATGGCCACAACTTCATCCGGGTTCACCCCTTTGGATGGCTCTCTGCCAAAGAAATCTTTTACCAGTTGCTGTATGGCCGGAATCCTTGTTGATCCACCGACAAGAATTACTTCATTAATGTCTGATGGTTTCAGTCCTGCGTCGCTTAGCGCTTTACGGCATGGCTCCAGGGTGGCTTTTATCAGCTTGTCCGAAAGTTGTTCAAATTTGGCGCGTGTAAGTTTTCTTACAAGGTGTTGAGGAATACCATCCACCGGCATGATGTAAGGGAGATTTACCTCAGTTTCACTTGAACTCGACAATTCAATCTTTGCTTTTTCGGCAGCTTCTTTAAGTCGCTGCATTGCCATAGGATCTTTAGTCAAATCAATGTTGAAATCAGCTTTAAATTCTGAAGCCAGCCAATCAATGATCACGTGGTCAAAATCATCACCACCCAGGTGAGTATCTCCATTGGTTGATTTTACCTCAAAAACGCCATCACCCAGTTCGAGGATGGAAATATCGAACGTTCCCCCACCAAGATCGAATACGGCCACTTTAAGGTCTTCTTTTTTCTTATCCAACCCATACGCCAGCGCAGCAGCAGTTGGCTCGTTGATGATCCTTTTTACAATAAGTCCTGCAATTTCGCCGGCTTCTTTTGTTGCCTGGCGTTGTGAATCGCTAAAGTATGCCGGAACTGTGATCACAGCTTCTGTGACAGAAGTTCCCAGGTAATCTTCGGCGGTCTTTTTCATTTTCTGAAGCACCATCGCCGAAATTTCCTGTGGGGTATAGTTACGATCTTTAATTTTGACGCGTGGAGTGTTGTTTTCTCCTTTTACTACATCATAAGTTACACGGTTGATCTCTTTCTGCACCCTGTCGTGGGTTTCGCCCATGAATCGTTTAATTGAGTAAACAGTAAATTTTGGGTTGGTAATCGCCTGCCTTTTTGCAGGATCGCCAACCTTACGCTCTCCATTTTCGGTGAAGGCCACAATTGAAGGAGTAGTTCTGCGCCCCTCTGAATTGGGGATAACCACAGGTTCGTTACCTTCCATTACTGCAACACACGAATTGGTTGTTCCTAAGTCTATTCCGATTATTTTTCCCATTGTTAGTTTCTTTATATTAAAGTTTGATTAATTCAAAAATGATGTGCAGGGTGCATTGTCAATCTCTATGCCAGAGCAACACTTTATTAAGGATCACTGGTCCGAAAACTTAGACGTGTTCTTTCTAATAAAAAACTAGTGTTTTTAACGGTTTGATATTTAATTTGTTAATGAGTCAAAGTTGCCTGTTTTTGCTGTTAATAATTGCTGACAATTTCACCTGTCAAAAAGACAGAAATAATATTCCCCTGAAAAATTACAATATCAAACACCTGATGATTTTGAATGTGACTTAGTTATTCTAATGTTATTTTTGCGACCATTTTAAGGGGGGCAGGATCAGCCTCCTTCAATAATTCTACTTTTGTGAAAAACTGAAACCCTAAATTTTATGCCCTCAAAAATTAAAAAGTTATTTAACCGTACACCCTATCTTTTGTTTATCGGTATATCCATATTGCTGCTTTGGTCATGTGGAGCAGAGCAACAACCAGGTGACGCTGAATCTTTAAGAAATCAAATTTCCGAACATAAAAAGCAGGTCGGCGAACTCACCCGGAAAATTGTGGAATTGGAAGAACAACTCCGTCAAATGGGTGATAGTAGTGCTTTACGAAATCAAATTCCTGTGGAAGTTCATGCAATCACAAGCCTTCCCTTCAGTCATTTTATCAAGGTAAATGCTAATGTTGAAGCGGTTAAAGAAGCAACCATCAGTTCTGAAACGAACGGACAAATCAAGCATATCAATGTTCGAAAAGGGCAACGTGTCGGAGCCGGACAGGTTGTTGCCAGTCTCAACACATCTGTAATTGAAAGTGGGATCAAAGAAGTGGAAACTTCGGTTGAGTTGGCCAAAACGCTTTATGAGCGCCAGAAAAACCTGTGGGATCAAAAAATCGGAAGCGAAGTACAGTACCTGCAGGCAAAGAATAATTACGAAAGCCTTCAGACAAGACTCAAAACCTTACAGTCCCAACTCGAATTGTCGGTGATCCGGGCGCCATTTGACGGTGTTGTTGACGAGATTTTTACCAAAGAGGGTGAATTGGCCCTGCCAGGGCTGCCCTTGATGCAGATTCTAAATTTGTCAACCCTTTATGTGAATGCTGATATTTCGGAGTCATACCTCCCGGTGATCAGGCCGAATGACGAAGTTGTTCTACGGTTTCCGGCATATCCTGATTTTGAAAAAAAAGTAAAAATTCACCGAATTGGTAATGTTATCAATCCTGAAAACCGGACTTTCCGTTTGCAGGTCCTTGTTCCCAACATTGACGACCGTTTCAAACCCAATATGGTAGCTACTATCAGTTTCAAGGCTTTTGCCACCGATAGTGCAATGGTAGTGCCTTCAATATTAATCAAACAGGACATACAGGGGCATTTTGTGTTTGTGGCAAGAAAAAATGGCAACGGAGAATTTTATGCCCGAAAAGTTTATCTTGAACGCGGTTTAGACAGCGAAGGAAAAACTATGATAATCGACGGCCTGGAAATAGGCGACCTGGTTATTACCCAGGGGCAAAATCAGGTTACCGAAGGAATTCCGGTTTTAATACAAAATGAACCTTTGACTCAAATTCCGTAACTGCAATTGAATTGTAATTTTTAAACAGGTCTTTCTAAAAAAAGCAAATGTTATGAGTAACAATAAGTTGGAAAGCATTATTCGGGAGTTTAAGCTTACAACCATTGCCCTGAAAAACAGAAATACAGTATTTCTGCTCACCTTTCTTATTACCCTCTTTGGTATTATTTCCTACCGCTCGTTGCCTAAAGAACTTTTCCCGGATATTGTTATCCCTACGATTATGGTTAAAACGATCTATCCCGGAAATGCACCCATTGACATCGAAAACCTGATTACCCGGCCATTGGAAAATGAGATCAACACCATAAACGGGATCAAGAAACTCTCCTCCTCATCCACACAGGACAATTCAGATATTTTCGTCGAATTTCAAACCGATGTTGACATTAAAGCCGCACTGCAGGATGTTAAGGATGCCGTTGACCGGGTGAAAGGGGACTTACCGGGCGATCTGCCTGTTGACCCGATCATTCTTGATATAGATTTTTCAGAATTCCCAATCATCAATATCAACCTGTCCGGTAATTTTTCGCTTAACGAACTGAAACGTTTTGCAGATTTCCTGGAAGAAGAAATTGAAGCCGTTCCCGAAATTTCCAAAGTTGAGATTACCGGCATTGACGAGCGTGAAATTCAAATCAATGTTAATCCCATGCTCCTCGATGCTTTTGAGTTAAGTTTTCAGGATGTCGAAACGGCCATCATGCAGGAAAATGTTTCAATTGCCGGAGGCTCGGTGATGTTTGCTGACAGTTCGCGATGGGCTATCCGTACAATGGGTGAATTTACTGATGTGCGGGAAATTGAAGATGTGATATTGAAGCAGGAGGGTGGAAACATTGTTTATCTGCGCGATTTGGCCACCGTAGAAGACACCTATGCTTACCCGATGAGCTTTGCCCGTCTTGATAACCAGCCGGTTGTTTCGTTACAGGTAGTGAAAAAAGCCGGTGAAAACCTGCTTTCGGCTACCGACAAAATTTTTATTGTCCTTGACGAAGCCAGAAAATCAGGCGCTCTGCCCGACGACCTGAATATTTCCATCACCAATGACCAATCAGAAGAAATACGCAACCAACTCACCAACCTCGAAAACAGCGTGATCATGGCTGTGATCCTGGTGATCCTTATCCTCTATTTTTTCCTTGGATTGAAAAATGCACTGTTCGTGGGGATTGCTATTCCGGTCAGCTTGCTCATGTCGTTCATGATTTTTGCCATTGCTGACATACAGATCAATATGATCGTTTTATTCTCCCTCATACTCGCCCTCGGCTTACTCGTAGATAATGCCATTGTGGCCGTGGATAACATTTACCGGTATGTCGAAAGAGGGTACCCTGCTTTCGAGGCTGCCAGGAGGGCCATCGGCGAGATTGCCTGGCCAATCATCACCTCAACGGCTACAACGCTTGCAGCATTTTTACCCCTTGTTTTCTGGACTGGAATTACGGGTGAGTTTATGAAGTTCCTGCCGATTACCCTCATCATTGTCCTGACCTCATCCTTGTTTGTCGCGTTGGTAATTGTTCCGGTATTTTCCGGAACCTTTTTCAAAGATAAATCCCTTACAACCAGCATTGAGCTTCATCCCGACAAACGGCGTAAGAAAACCATCAACAGGTTGGTTATTATTGGATTACTTGCCCTGGCGGGAGGATTATTCCATCTTTCCAAAGCAACACTCATTGGTAATATTTTTTTATTGGTCGCCTTTTTAATCGCAATTGGATATTTCATTTTCCGTAACCTTGAGATTCTTTTCCAGGAAAAAATACTTCCGTTCAATGAACGAATCTATGCAAGCACGCTGCGTTATGCACTAAAGGGGAAAAGGCCTTATTGGTTTATCCTTGGAACAGTGGCGTTTCTGATCATCTCATTAAGCTTTTATGTGGTCAGAAGCCCCAATGTGTTATTTTTTCCTGAAAGTGATCCTAATTTTATCAATATTCTGGTGGAACTTCCAATTGGAACCGACATCAAAAAAACCGATGAAAAATTGAAGGAAATTGAACGGCATGTTGAGGAAATCATCAAACCCTTCCGGCATATTGTTAAATCTGTGTTGACCACGGTTGGCCGTGGTGCTGTTGGCGAGATGGAGATGGCCGCCGGTGATACGCCACACAGAGGACGAATTACAGTCACTTTTGTGAAATTTGAAGACCGAAATGGATTCAATACGAACGAAATCTTGGCCGAATTGAGTAATCATTTGATTGGGAAATATCCTGGAATTGACTTTAACATTGTGCAAAACATGACAGGCCCTCCTACAGGCCCTCCTGTAAATATCGAAATCAGCGGAAGAAATTTCGAACGGCTTGTTGCGATTTCCAACGATATTATTAATAAAATTGAAGTCTCGGGAATTGAAGGACTTGAAGGGTTGAAAATGGACCTTGATGTGGATAAACCGGAAATCATTGTTCACATCGACAGGGATATGGCCAGAAGGTTTGGTGTGTCAACTTATTCAGTAGCCAATACCATCCGCACTGCGTTGTTCGGAAAAGAAGTATCCGATTTCAAAATCGGAGAGGAAGAATTTCCCATTCAACTTCGCCTGCAGGAAGATTACCGCAATAATCTTGCAAGCCTGATGAACCAGCGAATCACATTCAGGAGCCAGAGTACGGGTAAGATTATGCAGGTGCCGATTTCGGCTGTGGCAAATGTGGAATACAGCAAAACCTACGGCGCCGTTAATCGAATCGGGTTAAAAAGGGTTGTGACATTGACATCCAATGTACTGCCAGGTTACAATGCCACAGCGTTAAACCTTGAGCTCAGCGAACTGCTTAAAAACTACCAGATGCCCGAAGGTTACGCATATGCTTTCACCGGTGAACAGCAGGAACAACAGGAATCCATGGATTTTTTGATAATTGCTATGTTTATTGCCGTTTCACTCATCGGCCTGATCCTCGTTTCACAGTTCAATTCTGTCATTAAACCCCTTATCATTATCGGGAGCGTGGTATTTTCAACTGCCGGTGTGTTTTTCGGGCTGGCACTATTCAACATGGAGTTTATTGTGATTATGACAGGTATAGGAATCGTCAGCCTTGCAGGGGTTGTAGTAAATAATGCGATTGTGCTGATTGACTACACTGATTATCTTCAAAAACAAAAAAAAGCCGAACAAGACCTGGCTGAAGAAGATTTTCTTCAGCCCGACGATTCGATTTCCAGTATTCAACAAGCCGGTGAAACACGTTTCCGCCCGGTTATACTCACGGCGATCACTACAGTGCTCGGGCTGATCCCACTCGCTGTCGGGCTCAACATTGACTTCATTTCACTGATGACAACACTTAATCCGCGTATCTATTTTGGAGGCGACAATGCCGCGTTCTGGAGTCCCATGTCGTGGACGATCATCTTTGGACTGCTGGTAGCAACCTTCCTCACACTGGTCGTCGTTCCGTGCATGTACCAGGTTATCCAGTCCACACAACGAAAAATTAGTTTTTGGAGAAAACCCGAAGCAAATGTTGTTCTCAAATAGGTAGGTTTACAAATCATAGTTCCAGATCTAATTCCGGTTTTCGGCGTAAATATTGGAATTATAGTCCTGTTTTCGGCGTAAATATTGGAATAGTATTCGCGTTTTTTATGTATCTTTGCCGGTATCTTGATAAAATATCCAGATTGAAATTTGAATAAAACAATGAAAAACAGAAAGATATCGGATTTGATCATTCAAAAAAGCAATTTGAAGAATGGCCGAATCATCGTTCTTACAGGTGCAAGGCAAACAGGAAAGACCACTTTAGTTCGAAGATTATTTCCGGATTACGAATATATTTCCATCGAAGACCCTGTGATGCGGGGTCAATATACCCAGTTGACAGCTCAACAGTGGAAAACACTTTATCCAAAAGCCATTCTTGACGAAGTTCAAAAAGAGCCGACATTGATCGAAAGTATCAAATCCGTTTACGACCAATGGGAAGAACCGAGGTATTTACTGCTGGGTTCAAGCCAGCTTTTATTATTGGAAAAAGTCAAAGAAAGTCTTGCCGGCAGAACAAGCATCATCGAATTTTATCCCTTGACCCTACCAGAATTGCGCACCAATTCGTGGGATGACCCTGTTGAAGATTCTCTTTTTCAGATAGAACTCAAAGGGCAGGGGACCGAAACATATCTTCCTTCGTTTTTGATGGATGCGAATATGGCAGCAAAACAAAATGCTCTCGGGCATTATACCCGTTTTGGAGCTTACCCGGCTGTTTCGGATGATGAACTGAATGATGAAGAAAAATATGGTTGGCTACGAGATTTCGTAAAAACCTACCTTGAACGCGACATTCGCGACCTGGCAAATTTCCGCGACCTTGAGCCCTTTGTGAAACTCCAGCGCTTTCTTGCACTCAATACAGCTTCGCTGCTTAATGCCTCGGATATTGCAAACAGACTGGGAATCACCTCAAAAACAGTTTTGCGCTACATTCAATATTTTGAAATCAGTTACCAGGCTTTAATCCTTCAGGCATGGGCGCTCAATCCAAATAAACGGTTGTCCAAAATGCCCAAAATTCACTATCTCGATCAGGGCATAGTGCAGGCCGTAATCCAAAAACAAGGCGGATTGACAGGTAATGAATTTGAAAGCTTGATCGTCGCCGAAATTTACAAGCAGATAAAAACGATAAATGTTCAGGTACAGTTGAGCCATTTACGTACACACGACGGCAAAGAAGTTGACCTACTGATCGAATTCCCTGATTTCTTCTACGCCATTGAAATCAAAATGACTCAAAAGGTGAATAAATCAGATGCAAAACATCTCTCCGGCCTTGAGGATATTCTAAATAAACCCGTTAAGAAAGCCTTCCTGCTTTCCAACGATCCACAAACCCAAACCTTTGATGACAAAACAATTGCTTTGCATGTAGGAATGTTTTTAGGTTGAATTATTACTTTTGCCCCACATTAAAAATTGAATTTCCCATTTTATACTTTGGCATTTAATTTAAAGATAAAGATATGGTTGACATGAAACAAAATGAAGAGCAGCGCAGGCTGTTTGAGGAGTTCCCGCCGGTTTCCACGCAGGAGTGGGAAGCGTTGATTAATGAAGACCTCAAAGGGGCAGATTATGAGCGAAAGCTGGTGTGGAAAACCATGGAAGGATTCGACGTGAGGCCTTACTATAGGAAAGAGGATCTGGAAAAAATCAGCTATTTAAAGGTTTTCCCGGGCGATTTCCCGTTTGTCAGAAGCGGGCGCAAAAAGGAAAACAACTGGTTCGTCAGACAGGACATCAGGGTTGGAGATATCAACCAGGCGAATAAAAAAGCGCTCGACATCCTGATGAAGGGCATCGACTCGCTGGGCTGGGTGCTTGATGAACAAAAAGACCCGACCATAGACGAAATTGAGCAGTTGATGGAAAACATCTACGCGCAAATCGTGCAGGTGAATTTCGTCTGTGGAAAGCAAGCTCCAAAGATCCTCGATATCTACCTGGCTTTGGTAAAAAAATACAACCGCGATCTGGATAAAATACATGGCTCTGTGGATTTTGATCCAATAGGCCGGTTGCTTAGTACGGGGGGCTTTTATGAATCAGAAGTTGCTGATTTTGATGCTTGTGCAAAAATTATTGAGGCGTCAAGTCATGTACCCCATTTCCGCACTCTGGCTGTCAGCGCCTTCGTTTTTAAAAATGCCGGGTCGTCCATTGTCGAAGAACTGGCTTTTGGAATGGCTTATGGCAATGAATATCTGCAACGAATCACCGAAAAAGGGATTTCGATCGATGATGTAGCCCCTAACCTGAAATTTCATTTTGGGGTAAGCTCCAATTATTTTATGGAAATCGCCAAGATCAGGGCAGCGCGGTTGCTTTGGGCAAAAATTGTAAATGCGTATGGACCATCAGATGCCGAATTTACCAGAACCCATATTCATTCCATCACCAGCGACTGGAACAAGACATTGTATGATCCATATGTAAACATGCTCCGCACAACCACCGAAGCCATGTCGGCAATTATCGGGGGGACCAATTCACTCACCGTTCGTCCATTTGATGCAATTTTTGGAGAACCGTCCGGTTTTTCCGAGCGGATTGCACGCAACCAGCAGCTTTTGCTTAAAGAGGAATCATATCTGGATAAAATAGTTGACCCGGCCGCCGGCTCCTATTATATCGAAACCCTGACCGATTCCATCGCAGAACAAGCCTGGAAAATATTCCTCGAAGTGATGGATATGGGCGGATTTGTTGCTGCTTTTAAAAAAGGGTTTGTTCAGGAAAAAATCAATAAAACTGCTAAAAGCAGGGATATAGCCATTGCCAGCCGAAGAGAAATACTTGTTGGAACAAATCAATATCCCAATTACAGTGAGTACCTCAACAAACCGGTTGACCAGACAGTTCTTGAACCGACTGATCATTCGATCGAAAACCCTGTGGCTAAGCCGTTGAAACCTTATCGTGGTGCACAGCAGCTGGAGAAACTTCGCGCAGCAACAGACAACTACTCGCTTTCGGCAAAACGTCCGGCAGCATTTATGCTCACTTTCGGCAGCCTCGCCATGCGCAGGGCGCGTTCACAATTTTCCGGGAATTTCTTTGGCTGCGCCGGAATCAGTATTATTGACAACGATGGGTTTAAAACCGTTGATGCTGGTGTTGATGCTGCATTGAAAAGCGAAGCCGAAATTGTTGTGATTTGTGCTGCTGATGAGGATTACCCGGTGATTGCTCCTGAAATCAGGGAGAAAATAGGCGATAAAGCCATCGTTGTGGTGGCCGGTTATCCCAAAGAGGTTGAAGAATTGAAGGCAAAAGGGCTGAGGTATTTCATTCATGTCAAATCCAACTTACTGGAAACACTCAGAGAATTTCAGCAATTGTTGGGGATTATGGCTTAAGCAAATCACCTCAGATTTATCAAATACAAAATCATTCAAAAGGAAGATAGCATGAAACCAAATTTCAAAAACATCAATATAAAATATTCGGTAAAAGCTGGAATGACGGGTGCTGAATGGGACAAGCAGAACAACATCGTAAAAACCTGGCTGCCCCCTGAGCAAATCTCCCTGAAATCGGTTTATACCGAGGATGACCTTGCAGGCATGGAGCACCTAAGCTATGCAGCAGGCATTCCGCCGTTTTTAAGAGGCCCCTACTCAACCATGTACGTTCAGCGCCCCTGGACAGTGCGTCAGTATGCAGGATTTTCCACTGCCGAGGAATCCAACGCTTTTTACCGTCGCAACCTGGCTGCCGGGCAAAAAGGGCTTTCGATAGCCTTTGACCTGGCTACACACCGCGGGTACGACTCCGATCATGAGCGCGTTGTTGGGGATGTCGGAAAAGCAGGGGTAGCCGTGGATTCAATTCTCGATATGAAAATCCTTTTCGACCAGATTCCGCTGGACAAAATGTCGGTTTCGATGACGATGAACGGCGCGGTGCTGCCTGTGATGGCCTTTTATATTGTAGCCGGCTTGGAGCAGGGCGTAAGTCTTGAGCAATTGTCGGGAACAATCCAGAACGACATCCTGAAAGAATTCATGGTGCGCAACACTTACATTTACCCGCCATTGCCTTCAATGCGCATTATTGCCGACATATTTAAATATACGTCGAAGCACATGCCTAAGTTCAACTCGATCAGTATTAGCGGCTACCACATGCAGGAGGCCGGCGCCACTGCTGATATTGAGCTGGCCTACACCCTTGCTGACGGACTTGAATATTTACGTACCGGAGTTCAGACCGGGTTGGATATAGATGCATTCGCTCCACGACTTTCATTCTTTTGGGCAGTGGGAATGAATCACTTTATGGAAATTGCCAAAATGCGTGCCGCCAGGATGCTTTGGGCAAAAATGGTAAAACAGTTCAACCCGAAAAATCCTAAATCCATGGCCCTTCGCACGCACTGCCAAACATCCGGTTGGAGTCTGACAGAACAAGACCCATATAACAATGTCGCCCGCACCTGCGTCGAGGCTATGGCCGCAGCGCTGGGACACACACAATCGTTGCACACCAACGCTCTGGATGAAGCCATTGCCCTGCCCACCGACTTTTCTGCCCGTATCGCCCGCAACACACAGATTTATCTCCAGGAGGAAACTGACATTTGCCGTGTAGTTGATCCCTGGGCCGGCTCTTATTATGTCGAAACGCTGACGCACGAGATAGCACACAGGGCGTGGAAACTCATCGAGGAAGTGGAAGAACTGGGCGGTATGGCAAAAGCCATCGAAACCGGAGTTCCAAAAATGCGCATCGAGGAAGCTGCAGCGCGTAAACAAGCACGGATTGACTCTCATAAAGATGTCATCGTTGGGGTAAACAAATATCGTCTCGAAAAGGAAGACCCTATCGAAACACTTGAAGTTGACAATACCGCAGTAAGGACAGCCCAACTCAAACGCCTCGAAAAACTCCGGTCTGAACGCAATCAGGATGAGGTTAATGAGGCGCTTCAGGCCATCACCAAAGCTTGCGAAACCGGTGAGGGCAATCTCCTGGAACTGGCTGTTGAAGCAGCTAAACGACGGGCATCGCTTGGCGAAATTTCATTTGCCTGCGAAAAAGTATTTGGTAGATATAAAGCAGTGATCCGGTCAATTTCCGGGGTTTATTCATCCGAATCCAAGGGTGATGATAAATTTAAGAAAGCCTGCCAGATGGCCGATGAATTTGCCGTGATGGAGGGCCGCCGCCCAAGGATCATGATCGCCAAAATGGGTCAGGATGGGCATGACCGTGGAGCAAAAGTAGTTTCGACGGGTTATGCCGACATGGGCTTTGATGTGGACATCGGACCGTTGTTCCAAACCCCCGCCGAAGCGGCCAGGCAAGCTGTCGAAAATGATGTTCATATCCTCGGTGTGTCGAGCCTTGCAGCCGGACACAAAACACTGGTTCCACAAGTGATTGAGGAATTGAAAAATGCTGGTCGTGAAGACATCATGGTGATTGTGGGCGGAGTAATTCCATCGCAGGATTATCAATTCCTCTATGATGCCGGCGTAGTGGCTGTCTTTGGACCCGGTACGGTTATTTCCGAAGCCGGTATCAAAATCCTGGAAATTTTGATCGAATCGAGAAAATAGAAAGATCATCCCTGATATTCATCAAAAGAGGCTGTCTCAAAAGTCTTTCATTTGGATTTTCAACGTTTTTTGACCCTTGATCCCTAAAGGGAAAACATTGAAAATCAGGCTCCCTTTAGGGACGGGGTAAACCTGATTTTCAACTGTTCGGGTTAAATCCAGACTTTTGAGACAGCCTCTTTTTTGTTGAATGAAAAGGGTTTATATTAAAAATGGGGGGTTCGCGCCTGAATGATCTATCCCACTTCTTTACACAGCAATCTTGCTATTCATCACATTCGGGAAGCGGCACCTCAAGCAAATCCATGCCTGATTTATAAACATAATATGATTTGCCCGGTTCCAGGTATTCGAGTGAATTGATCTGCATGGCAGGCCAGAAAAGTTTGATACCGGAAATCTCTTTAATCATGACGATTTCTGAATACCCTCCAAATACATCTTCAACATGTAACGGACAGGATATTTTTACCGGCAGCAACGACCAGCCGGGATTCAGGATTACGGGGTCAACCGGATATTTTAGAAAACCGGTAATGGTTAATAATTCATCACTGTTCATCTTAACCATATATCCGGTTGATGCGTCCCAGGAACAAAGCGTATTGACATTAGCTCCAGGCCAGTAGGTCCCCTCAAAAGTCATTACAATCACCAGTTGATCAATAACCGGTTGAAAAATGGTTGTAATGCTTGGTTCTGAAGGGATTACAAATGAAGAAAAACCGCACCAGCCAGCAGGTAACGAAAAAACCTGCGTTTTTGGTTCGAGCACCGTAAGAACGCCTGAGGAACTTGTTATTTTCCCGCAGTCATTTTCAAATTCGCAATAATAGGTACCTGCATTTTCTTTACTAATCTGGTTTAACATCAATGTCGAAGAATTGCTGTTTGGAATGAGCATACCGTTATGAAACCATGTGTAGATCCCCTGTGAGTAGCTTTGGGTAAAAAATCCCATTTCGAGGTTCTCTCCGGAATAAACAGTCTGGTCAACGATTGTTTCAGAGATTATTTTTGGTTTGTCTGTGAAAAATATCAATTGGTCTGATTGGCTAACCATACAAGGAGATAAAGGAAGAGCAGTGATCATAAGCAGCACCTGATCACCGACCAAATCTTCCATTCCGGCATGATAGACCGGATTCAGGATACCAATATCACTAAACGTTCCATCTCCTGAAGTCGACCAAATCAGTGATTCGTAATGCAGGGCTGTTGCATCCAGTTGTATTTGCTCACAACCTGTCTGGTCATCACCTGCGTTTACATCAGGATTTCCATGTATGGTTGCTTCGATATATGCTCCGATAGAAAAATTGCACGGTTCAATGGCCTCTGCAATAATTTCGAGAATAACCATTCCACGCTCAATATCAATTTCTCCCGGAACATATTTTGGATTAAGAATAGTAGGATTGTCAAAATAACCATCTCCGTAACTGAGCCAATACACTGTTTCATAATGGATGCCCCCTCCTTCAAGCCGGATTGTATCCCCGATACATACGACCTGATCTGGCATCTGGTAAACCTGAGGATGCGGTTGAATTGTCAACGTCATGTCAGCTGTCACATTCTGAATGCAAATACAACCAGATACTCCAGACAATTGAAGCACAACTTGTCCATTCAACATATCCTGTTCACCAGGATAATATGTTGGATTGGAAATGAACGGGTTGGAAAAATACCCATCTCCTGCGGTTGACCAACTGACCGAATCACAATGAAAAACTGATGGAGTCAGATGAAGGGAACTTCCTCTGCAAACCACTGTATCGTTCAGGTTTTCGATAAGAGGGATTTTTTGAATGAAAAGTGTCATACAATTGGCCGAGGGTAATGCACAAGGTGAATTGGGGAAGGCAATAAGACACAACACCGCACTTGCTTCGGCAATATCGTTTGCTCCCGGATAATAAATCACATCTGCCATTAAGGGGTTATTAAAATAACCATCCCCGGTTGTCGTCCAGATTAATGAATTATAATGATCTGCCTGACCTGTTACCTGGAAAAAATCTGTTTCACAAATGGATGCATCCGGCCCGGCATTTGACTGTGGCGCCATCACTATGGATACATTTACAGTATCTGTTAAGGATTGAAAATCAGGCGGTGATTGATAAACAGTTAAAAATAATCTTACCTGGCCATTTAATTTATCATTAGTGCCAGGAAAATAATTGGTGCTCAGTAAATTGGCATCAGAAAAAAAACCATCTCCTGCAGTTGTCCAAAATACAAACCAATAACCTCCTGCCGATCCAACCATTGGGAACCACTGATTGGAGAGACAAATGGTGGTGTCATTCCCTGCAAACACCCAAAATGTTGTTTCAAGTGGGTTATCAGGAGTTCTATGATCAAATAATGGATAAAGAGGATTATGCAGATGCGAGGATAATAATGAAAATGTAGTATTCTCTTCAGGAACGGAAATTGGTGAAAACTGATCGGATTCGCAGGCTTTTGGCAATTCTGCTGCTGACAACAAAGTGCAATAGAATAAGATAGCCAGTATGTAAACCGATCGTTTCATTTACAATTTGGATTTTTGGGGCGTTTTTCAAGCGGTAAAAGTAATACTGATTTTCCAATTTTCCAAATAAATTATAAATGTTTATAACATCTCAAGCATATTACATTTATGTTCAATTGATTACAAATCGTAAATAAAGTTAACAGGTATGTGAAGAGGAATTTTAAAGCTCAAAATCTAACAGGATTTTAATTTTCAGCGGGTTATGATCAGAAAACCGAAATGATTGATCATCAGTTTCGATGGAGAGCGACTTTACGTTAGGAGAAAGGAGGAAAAAGTCAATTACCGAAGTTGGTGTTTGCCCTTGAAAGTAAGTGGTGACGACCTCGCGGTTTGTAGGTTTGGTTGGATCATATATCCATTGCCATCCCAATGGCATAAAATCCTCAGGAATGCTGCCCAATGGATTAACCACAGAAAAATCACCATTGACAATTTGCCCCGGGTCAAATCCAGGTGGGTTCATATTCCAATCACCTCCAACGATCACGAAATTACCATGCTGATATTCGTTTAACACTGTTTCTTTGATCTTCTCCAGTTGTCGCAACCTTAACGTTCCATCGTCAAATGCGGAATTATGGGTGTTGATCACCACCAAGTTTTTTCCGTTTTTGCAGGGAAAACGTTGCTGTATAAAGCATCGCTTGAGCATAAATAAACGGGTCGGCCAGTCGTAATTACCGGGGAAGCTGATCCTTTTTGATTCATGAGGCTGGTATCCTGAGAAACTCAACATCCCTCCCGCCACTGTCCCCATCGGGTTGTGCATTGGAACCGGAACAAATAAAACGTCATAGTTTTTCGCAAAAACTGAAGTGTGCTTCGTTAAAATCCCACGTATGTCCGCGGTCTGATCAGTGTAATAGGATCGTTTAGCTTTTTTATCCACTTCCTGTAAAAGGATGAAATCGAGTGTTTCCTGAGACCTGAGGTAAGCCAGTATGCTCTCAAAGTATTGCCGGTTCAGTTCCCGCGATGGCCGCACCATCTTTCCGCCGTCATAAAAGAAGTCAGTTTCTGCGCCCATTCCGGCATACCCGATGTTCCACGAGAGAATGCTAATAATGCTGTCTTGAACTATTTTCCCTTTGGGATTCCCT